>CAZTAJ010000031.1:0-38551 GCA_964611575.1 uncultured Verrucomicrobiota bacterium | reverse complement strand
CGTTTCATCCTTGTTCTACTGCACAGCATGAGGAGCCAAGAGACCAAACTCCAGGGGCGAGGGCCTCCGGCCCCGCCGTGCGCAAGGTGAGGCGCGGCCGGAGGCCGTCGCCCTACCTGGGGACGGAAGGACAGTTAGGCGAGGGCCTCCGGCCCCGCCGGAGACCGCCGATGGACGTCACTTCAGGCCGAACATCTGTTCCTTGAGGTCCAGGTAGTACAGGTAATCCTGGGGTTTGACGTTCGGCGGGCAGCGATGGTCGCAGAAGGGGACGAACCCGCCGCGCTCCACGAGCGGCACGAGTGTCTTCATGTAGGCCTTGATGGCCGCGGGCCCCTTGCCCATCTCAATCTTATCGAACCCGCCCATGATGCGCAGGTCCTTGCCATATTCGGCGAGCAACTCGGCGGGATGCGCACAGCCGTTGACCTCGAACGGGAACAGGCAGTTGCAGCCGCCTTCCATCATATACTTGAGGATGGGGCGCACATCGCCGTCGCAGTCGATCCACCAGAGTTTGATGCCGGCGGCCTTGAGGCGCTTGGAAATGCGCTTGTAGCGCGGCATGACGACATCCCGGAAGAAGTCGGCGGAGACGATCGGCCCGTTCTTGAAGCAGATGTCCTCCCAACCGGCCGCGAAATCGAAGTCCATGTGCGGCAGAATCTGGTCCAGCGAGAGTTCGACGAGTTGGCAGGACGTCTCGACCATGTCCTCGACCATGTCCGGGTAGTCGTAGCAGGCATACGCCAGGCCCTCGAACGTCAGCATGTCCCGGACCTTGCCGATCATCGAGCCGGCCCAGATGCCCAGCGGGTAGTCGCGGGTTGTCGGGTGGGCGGCCTTGATCTTTGCCACGTCCATCTTGCGCACCGGATCGTCGAGCTGGAATCGCTCCTCCTTGCAGCGCTTCCAGTCATCGGGCGTCACGATGGTGGCCTTGACGTAGTGGGGGATCGTGTCGTGCCCATCCTTGGGCACCTCGGCCAGCAGGCCGTCGCCGTTCATCACGGTCCGGGTGGTGGCCGTTTCCGAGATGGCCGTGTTCGGGAACGACGGGTTCATCCAGACATGGCCGCCGACGACCGCCTGGCGGTCGAAGTTGAAAAAGAGATCGGCCTGGGCGTTGTTTGTGATGCCGTTCTTGGCGAAGAGGTCCCACTCCTTGAAGTTTTCCTCCCAGTAACCGAACTCCATGTTGAAGCAGCGGTCGATCGGCTTGTACTGCATCTGGTTGTTGAACCGCTCGCGGTCGGTCATCGTTCCCTTCCACTTCGGACGGCACGGCGTAATCGTCATGAGAGGCAAGCCTTTCCCTTGTTTCGGTTGTGTGCGAAAGCGTTCTGGACGGCCGTTGGGCCGTTAGGTTTTGGTGCGGACTATAACTGGATTTCGCTCAGACGGCAATGGAACGGATGCGGTGCGGTACAAGGCGACGATCTTGTCCGGCGGAACCTCCGCCAGAAGATTGTGGATCGCGCAGAAGACGAAACCCGAATCGGCGGCCAGCACGCGGGTTACGGCCCGCACTTCGCGTTCGACGTCGGCGACGGAGCCGAAGGGCAGGGTGGTCTGGGTGTTGACGCCGCCGCCCCAGAGCGCCAGCCGTCCGCGCGCCTTGTCCTTCCATTGGCGGGCGGTGGCGGAACCAGCCGACCATTGCACGGGGTTGAGCACATCGAAACCCGCCTCGACGATGCCGTCGAGCAGGTCATGGACCGCGCCGCAGCAGTGCAGAAAGGTCTTCATCTGAGGGGCCAACTGATGCACGCGGTCGTTGACCCGACGGTAATAGGGTACAAACAGGTCGTGGAACACGGGCGGCGGGAGGACCGGGCCCGTCTGAATCCCCTGGTCATCGGCCGCCAGCATGAGGATATCCACATGCGGGGCGATGGCCGGCAGGACGCGCTCGATGGCTATCAGTGAGTAGCGCACGAACAGTTCGTGCAGGGCGCGGATGTGCTCCGGTTGCGTGAGACAGAGCATGGAGAAGCGGGCCATACCGCCATGGAAGCCGAGGCCGGGGCCCAGGCCGCCGTACATGATGGCGCGGTCCGTGGCCGCCCGTGCCCGGGCGCAGTAGGCGGCCAGGGCGCGCACCTTCTCGTCCGTGGGCAGTTGCCGACGGCAGCGGTCCTCGACCCCTGCCAGGTCGAAGGGTTCCGGGTCGTGGTCCATGTCGAACTCCTGGCCTGCACCGGGCGTGCTGAACACGTAGGAGTTCGGGCCCATCAGGGCCGCACCCTGCATGATCGTGCCGTCGGGTTGCACGGCGAAATCCCCGGGGCGTTGCACCAGGGCGGGCAGGCGTCCGTTGAAATCGTACGGGTGCCAGGGCGCGGGGTCGTCGAAGGCGTTGGTGCAGTGGTGCTGTTCAACACTCGCCACGTCGCAGTCGAGCGCATCGAGCACGTCGATATCCGGCAGAGCCAGCATCTGTCCCGTGTCGTAGACGCGAGGGCGGCGGGGCGGCAGGCCCAGGGCGGCGACGAGTTTCGGGTAGGCGAAGCAACTGATGCCGGTGGACCGCATCCCGGACAGGTCCTTGGGCAACTGGTCCGGCTCGCGGAAATTCAAGGCGGCCAGAACGCGTTCGCGACGGGTCATGCGTGCCTCCTCCACGGGTGGAACGGGAAAGACGCCGCAGCGGACGGGGGTCCGGCCGCGGCGCCGATGATGCGCCGGGCGCGACTACTTCTTCGCGACTTTCACGCCCTTGAAGCGGCCGATCCTCGGCAGCGGGCCGACGATGGGAGCGGCGTAGGCGATGAAGGCCGGCGTCACGTCATTGGCGTCCGCGTTGATGAACGCGTCCGGCACGTGGCGGGTTTCCTTCGAAACGCTGGCCAGGGGGACGCGCTCGAAATAGACCGCGTACGTCTTGCCGGGTTTGCGGCGGATGGCAATCGAGCCGCTGGGGTCCTTGCCCTTGACGGCAGCCTTGACGGCCAGCATGCCGACCGTGCGGGCTTCCTTGGCGTCCACCGCCGACACGAGGCCGGGGAAGGAGCGCTGCAGGTAGCCGAACGTATCGGCGCGCACGCGGGTGATCTTGGTGCGGTTCTTGATCTCCGTCGCCAGCAGGTCGCCTAGGGCGCCGGTCCCGCTGAGCTGGACGTTGCCGTGCGAATCGACCTCCTTGGAGAACTTGGCGGCGATGGCCATGCCGGCTTCGTCGGCGATGCCTTCCGAGACGGCGATCACGCAGCGCCCGAGCCGGGCGTACACGCGTTCGACGTCGGCGATGAAACGCTCCGTGATGAACGGCCGTTCCGGGAGGTAGATCAGGTGCGGGCCGTCATCCGGATACACGCGGGCGAGGGCCGAGGCGGCGGTCAGGAAGCCGGCATGGCGGCCCATGATCACGTTGATCTTGACGCCGGGCAGGGCGCGGCTGTCGAGGTTGTCGCCCATGCTGGCGCAGGCGACGAACTTCGCCGCGCTGCCGAAGCCGGGCGTGTGGTCGTTCTCGCGCAGGTCGTTGTCGATGGTCTTCGGGATGTGGTAGCAGCGCAGGTCGTAGCCGACCTTCCGGGCGGCTTCATTGATGATGTGCGTGGCCTCGGCGGAATCGTTGCCGCCGATGTAGAAATAGTAGCGGATGTCGTATTTCTTAAGGATCTCGAACACCTTGACGCACTCCTCGTCGCTGGGCTTCTTGCGGGCGGAGCCGAGGGCCGAGGCGGGGGTGTTGGCGACGGCGGCGAGCGTGGCGGCGCTTTCCTTGCGCAGGTCGATGAAGCTCTCCTCGAGGATGCCCTTCATCCCGTGCAGTGCGCCGTAGATGCCGCCGATGTCCTTGAACTGCTTGGCCTGCAGGACGGCTCCCACGAGGCTCTGGTTGATGACGACGGTCGGGCCGCCGCTCTGTCCGATCAGCATGTTGCCTTTTGCGGGCATGGGTCGATCTCCTTAAGGGTTCCGGTTGAACGGGAAAACGCGGCGTACTTTTGCACAGAGGGGCGTCATCTTCAAGTCTTTCATCGACGGGCGGACCCGCTATAGTGGGCGTATGCGAAGGGCCTTGGCGCTGATGCTGTTGACGGGCGGGCTGGTTCTGCTGGGAGCGGGCTGCGCGACGGTGCGCGCGCCGCCGCGCGCGCCGCGGGCGGAGCGCATGCTGCTCGCCACGGGGTATTGTCCCTGCCGGGAGTGTTGCGGGTGGGAACGCAACTGGCTCGGGCGTACGGTGTATTCGAGCGGCCCCCTGAGAGGCCGGCGCAAGGCGGTGGGCGTCACGGCCAGCGGGGCGAAAGCGCGGCACGGAACCATTGCCGCCGACACGGCGCGCTACCCCTTCGGCACGGTCATGTACATTCCGGACTACGGGTACGGGCGGGTGGAAGACAGGGGCGGCGGCATCAAGGGCGATCACATCGACCTGTTCTTCGACAGCCATCGCGAGGCGCTGCAATGGGGGCGGCGCTACCGCCGCGTGCGCATCTGGTTCCCCTAGGGCGCCATCCCTAGGGCTTCACGTGCGCGCGCAGGGCGGCCGTGACCGCGGCTCCCTCCGTGCGGTTCAATCGGTCAAGCACACGCTCCCAGCGGTAGGCGTAGGACCCATGCTCGTCGCGCCGGCGGTGCTTGAAGAGGGTGTCGAAAGCCCGCTTGCGCTTCCGGTATTCCTGCTGGATATACGCGAATCGCTCCCCGAACGCCTTCACATAGGCTTCGGCGAATGCGGCGGTATCCGGCAGAAAGCCCGCGCGGCGGACCACCGGCAGGGCGTACGACGGGGCGTGCGCCTCCAGGGGCGACGTGTAGTCCACGAACGTGCCGGTGTGGTCGGACACGATGATCTCGGCCGGCAGCCCCGCGGCGTCCTCCACGACCACCTCGTCGCCGTCATCGAACAGGACGCGGTTCTGCAGGTTCATCCGGCCGACAATGATGTTTGTGGCCGCGGTGCGACCGAGCAGTTCCGCCAGTCGGAGGGCGTAGGCCGGGTCCTGATACCGGGACCGCGGGATCTTGTCGGTGGCGATGCCCACGATGTAGTCGCGCTCGAAGTAGGTCGACCAGATCGTCTGGCCCTCGTATTCGCGCCGGCTGCCGTGGTAATGCTCGCCGAGTTTGCGCGTGGTGATCCGTGCCGGGAGATTCATCCCGAGCTGGCGGCAGCCGAGCCGGCGGTCCAGGATGTAGTCCGTGTACTCCTCCGCTTCCATGATCGCCTGCAGCAGATCCTTGTTCTCCTCCAGATGCTCGCGGATGCCCCACTTCTGCATGCGGATGATGCGCACGAAGGGCCGGGGGGTGAAGCGCTGCTTGACCTCGGCGACATAGACATTCCGCCGGCCGGCCGCCGCGGGGCGCTGGGACAAGGAGCCGATGATGCGCCCGATGTTGACGTATTCGATGTCGCCGAACTCGCGCACGAAGTTGAAGATGAAGCCGCGGGCCTTGTCATCGCACAGGAGGCGCAGTTCGTCGGAGGCGGGGTTGCGTTCGAATTCGTCGAACACCGGGTCGAAGACGAGTTCCCCTTCCTCGATGCGGCCGCCCGGCAGCCACTCGATCTGCATGAAGAACTCAGAACTCAGGCCCAGCAGGGTCTCCTCGGATATGGCCTCATCGCGCTGGGCGATCAGGGCGGAGAACATCAGGTTGCGCCACTCGAGGTTGTCGGGGTTATCCTCCCGCACGTCCGGCCGGACGGCCTGGCGGAAACGCGTCTTCAGCATGTCGTAGTGCGCCCGGATACCGTCCGGGGTCAGCGACAAGGCGTCGCTGTTGGCGAAATCATCCGGGCCGAACGAGCCGTCCGAGGCGAAGAACGAGATTTCCGGGTAGCCGCGGCGGTTGTGGCGCGCGGAGTAATCGTGGATTTCGCCCAGGTGGGCGGCCAGTTCAATGGCGGGGAGATTGCCCAGGGACTCGAAGCCCTGATAGGTGAGGAAGCGGGTCCCGACAATGCGGTTGTAGCGGTAGATCGACTGACCGGCGATGCCGATCTGCGAGGAGGCGATCATGGACTTCATGTCCTCGGGCGTGCGGGGCAGGGCGGCGATGCGCCAGTTCTCGCCCCGTTCCTTGATGGACTGCCGTACCTTCTGGTTCATGACGAAGAGGAACTTGACCTTCTGCTTGGAGACCAGTTCCTGCAACTGCTCGTCGGCCTCAAACGCCAGCGGCATGTTGTCGGGATCGGGCCGGATCAGGAGGGCGTCATCGTCGATAATGAGGTCGACCGATTGCTGCCACTCGGTCATCTCCTCTTCCTCGGTCAGGGGCGCCAGCCCGTGCGCGTGACGGTCGCTGTTGACCGCATGCACGTAGGCCATGCGTTGGGTGGCGTGGATGCCGGGCAGCGTCACCAGGGTGTTTGACCGGGGAAAGATCGTGGCGATGCGGGACTGCAGACGGCCCTGGGCATCGCGGGCAAGGGGCCTGTCGCCAATGATTCGCAAGGACATGTCCTGACGATAGCACCGTTGCGAACGGCGTGAACAGGGTTTTTGGCGGAATAAACAGGTTGAAACAAAAAAGCGGCAGACTATTGACGCCTTTGTCCGGGGTGTATAGAGTTTCAGTGTTTGAGCCGCAGGACGAGAACAGTCGCGGTCGTGTTTGAGTGCACCAACAAGGAGTCAAGGATGAACAGGTTCTGGCGCAGGATTCGGGGTAATGGTTTTACACTGATCGAGTTGCTGGTGGTTATCGCGATCATCGGTATCCTGGCGGGCTTGCTGTTGCCGGCCCTGTCCCTTGCACGCGAAAAGGCGCGGCGCACGAACTGTCTGAACAACCTGAAACAGATCGGTTTGGGAATGCGTATGTACTCAACGGACTGGCGGGAGCAGTTCCCGACCAATTTCGCAAGCATGGGACCCTATGTGGGCTCCAATTCGGTCACCGTATTCCTGTGCCCGAGCCGGAAGGATCAGAAGAAGGCTACCACAGTGAGCTTGTTGGCGGCTGACACCTGCCATTACAACCTGCGGAAGGATATGAGCGAGAGCGACGCCCCAAGCGCCATGGTGGCCTGTGACAAGAACGGGTCGAACGACTGGACGAGTATTGCTGCGGCAGGCCCCTGGCCTTTCGGCGGCAATCACAATGGCGATGGCGGCAATGTGCTGTATGTTGACGGACACGTCGAATGGATGAACGGCAGTTCGTTAATTGCCTCGAACCTCGGTGGCGCGGCGTCGGCCACCTGGATCGGGAACTGACACGCCCGTAACCAAGACCAGTGGAAGGGCCGGGACACCAAGGTGTTCCGGCTCTTTTGTTTTTGAAGCGCGCTTCCTTCCGAGGCCGTCATGATTGCCAAGGTGCTGGTGGATGTGGCCGTGGACCGGGAGTTCGATTACCGGGTGCCCGAGTCCCTGACGGCAACCGTCAAGATCGGGTCGC
This sequence comes from uncultured Verrucomicrobiota bacterium, assembly GCA_964611575.1. Lineage (GTDB taxonomy): Bacteria > Verrucomicrobiota > Kiritimatiellia > CAIKKV01 > CAITUY01 > CAITUY01. Next base: position 31,186 of record CAZTAJ010000031.1, on the reverse strand, counting down.
GCGTCAACGTGTCGTTCGGCCCCCGCCACACGCAGGGCTATGTGGTCGGTCTGGTTGATGCCTCCGAACGGGCGGATCTCAAGCCGGTGGAATCCGTCGTGGGCGCGAAACCCTATATCGACGAAACGATGCTCAGACTGGCGCGGTGGATGGCGGAGTACTACTGCGCCCCCGTGGAAATGGCGATCCAGGCGGTGCTGCCCGGCGCCGTGCGCCAGAAGACGGCCCACTTCAAGGAACAATGGTTTGTGCGGCCGGCCGCAACTGTAGGCGCGGACGTTGCCCGCGGCAGGGACGGGACAGCCGCCAAACCGCCGCCACCGGCCTCAGCGCGGCCGGCTACATCCGCCTTCGCCAAGGCTACGGCGGACAGGGAAGATGGCGCGGAGCAGACTGTAGCCGCGGGCGTTGACCGCGGGGATTTGGCTGCTCTGCGCCTCAAGGCTCCCCAGCAGGCTGCCGTGCTGGAGGCCTTGAGGGCCCCGGGGGTTGCCGGGATGTTTCTCCACGATCTTGTGAGGTGCACGGGGGCCGACCAGGCGGCGGTCCGGGCGCTGGAAAGAAAAGGACTCGTCGTCATTGAAAAACAAGCGGTGCGCCGCAATCCGTTGCTTGAGCATCACGTGCTGCCGACGCCGCCGTTGTCGCTCATGCCGCAGCAGGCCGCCGCGCTGGAGATCGTCAAACAGTCGATCGACACCGGCGCGCCGCCGGTGGTGCTGCTGTACGGGGTTACCGGCAGCGGCAAGACCGAGGTCTACCTCCAGGCGATTGCGCATGCGCTGGAGCGGGGGCAGGGGGCCATCGTGTTGGTCCCCGAGATTGCGCTCACGCCCCAGACCATCGAGCGTTTTCGAGGACGGTTTGGGGACACGATTGCGGTTCTGCATAGCGCGTTGTCGGACGGCGAGCGGCATGACGAATGGCACCGCCTGTGGGAAGGCCGGGCCCGTATTGCCGTTGGGGCGCGGTCGGCCGTTTTCGCGCCGGTCCATCGGCTCGGGCTGATCGTCGTCGATGAGGAACATGAGCCGACCTATAAGCAGGACGAAGCGCCGCGCTACCATGCCCGCGATGTGGCCGTGATGCGCGGCGCGATGCAAGGCTGCGCCGTTCTGCTGGGGTCGGCGACCCCGGCGTTGGAGTCATTCCACAACTCCCGCCGCGGCAAATACCGGCTGGTGGCGATGCCGCACCGGGTTGACCACCGGGCCATGCCGGCGATGAAGATTGTCGATATGCGGGTGGAGGCGGAACGAACAGGCAAGGTCTCGGTCTTTTCTCGCGACCTGGTGGAGGCCGTTCGTCGGCGACTCGAGTGTGCGGAACAAGTCATGCTCTTCCTGAACCGACGTGGATTCGCGACGTCGTTGGGGTGTCCGAAGTGCGGGTTTGTCGCCCAGTGCGACCAGTGCAGCGTGGCCTACACCTACCATCGGGTGGATGAAGTGCTGAAGTGCCACATCTGCGGAAGCCGCAAGGCGGTGCCGGAGCGGTGCCCGGGCTGCCAGGATCCGGCCTACCGTCTGGGCGGCATCGGCACGCAGCGCGTCGAGGCCATCGTGGCAAAGGTCTTTCCCGGTGCCCGTGTGGCACGAATGGATGCGGACACGACGACCACGAAAGACTCCCACGGGCGGATCCTCGGGGAATTCAAGGCCGGCAAAATCGACGTTCTGGTGGGGACACAAATGATTGCCAAGGGCCTGCATTTCCCGAATGTCACCCTGATTGGGGTGCTGAATGCCGACCTCAGCCTGCATGTGCCGGACTTTCGGGCGGGCGAACGGACCTTTCAACTGCTGACCCAGGTCGCAGGCCGGGCGGGCCGGGGCGACGTGGCCGGCGAGGTCATTGTGCAGACGTTCACGCCTTTTCATCCCACCATCCAAGCCGCCCGGCGCCTGGATTACGAGGGATTTTGCGACCAGGAGTTGGAATTCCGCAAGGAACTGGCCTATCCGCCCTTTGCACATCTTGTCTGTGTCGGGTTTCGTGGCGAGCAGGAACCCCGCGTGGCGGCGGCGGCGGCGGCGCTGGCTGAACGATTGAGACCGGCCCTGCCGGGGGATGTGGTCATGACGGAGCCGAGTGCATCGCCTCTGGCGCGTGCTAAGGGCAAGTATCGATACCAGGTGTTGCTCAGGGCCGTGCGAACGCGTACGATAACCCTGCCTCTGAAGACGGTCCTGCGGGAGGTCAAGTGGCCGGCGGGGGTGTCCTTTTCCGTGGACGTGGACGCGGTGGCGCTCACGTGAGGCCGCCGTGACGTTGTCTGCCGATGGGACAGTCGCTGGAGCGGCCCGCCGGGCTGCAATTCGGGTGTGTTTTTAGGTTTGACTCGTTTCTGGGAGTTGGGCCATTATTCGACTGTTTTGGAAACGTATCGATTGCTGCGAACGAATAAAGCATGGGAGGGTTGAGATGAATCGAAGCATGAAGTGGGTGGTGGGCTGCGTTCTGCTGGTGGCCTCATGGGCAATGGCCCAGGATTTGGCCAAGCCATGGGCTGTGTCCGTCAAGACGGGCGTGGCATATTCGGACAATCGCGACGGGACGGACCAGAACAAGGAAAGCAACTTCGACTTCTACATCGAACCCCGCGGCGACTTGATCTGGCGCGACGGGGAACGGAGTACGCTGGACTTCTTCCTGTCGCCGCTGGCCAAGTGGCACAGCAATTCCCGTGACGTGGAGGACGGGGACCCTCAGAATGACACGGAGCTTTTTGGCACGGTCGGCATCGATCTCATGCACCAAGTGACGCCTCGGGTGAAGTTGGATCTCGGCGAAGCGCTGGCCTACAATGACGATCCGGCGATCGACCAGGGAGGGGTCAATGTGCGTCAAAGCTCGAGTCACATCTTGAATACGGCCCACGGTGAACTGGGTTTGGAGCTTTCGGAGCGCGTCGGCGCTGAAGTCACGGGGCGCAGCATTATCAAGCGCTACAAAGAGGATGTCGTAGCCCAGGATGAGGATGAAGACATTTGGGATGTCGGGACCAGTCTGGGTTATCTGCTGGGCTCCGGCTACAAAGTGTTCGGCATGGCCGGGTTTTCCGATTTCTCCAACAAGTCCACGGTGCGCGAGCGCGGTTCCCAGGTCATTTCCGCTGGCATGGGGGTCGAGAAGATCTTCAATCCCGACGTGCATGGCAAGGTGATGGGCGGGTATCAGTCGGCTTCCTATGCGGATGACACCCTGGAGGACATCGATACGGCGAACGCCAGCGCGGAAATGATCTTTCGCGCCGAATCGCCGACGCGGTTTCGCGTCGGGGCGCTGTACGGTTTCTTCGCGCCTTATGTTCGTCCCTATTCCTTGCAGACGCTCACCAGTGTTCAAGCGGCAATTGATCATGATGTCTTGCCGGAACGCTTGACGGTCAGCCTCAAGGGGCAGTACAGCAACGGCGAATACGATGACGAGGGCGCGGACCTTCCGGGTGGGTCTGATAAGCTTGCCCTGGCGGCTTTGAGCGCAAACTATCGGATCGACCGGACCTGGTCCCTGGGCCTGGGCTACACCTACGAGAACTGGGATTCCGACGTGCGCGAATCGTTCGACAGGAACTATGTCGACGCCAACATCAAAGCGCAGTTCTGATTCCGGTGCAGGATGAACATCGACAGACCGGAACGGTCCGGTTTGTGTGAGTGAGTATGACGCTGGTGAGGCCGGTCCGGCCTCACCGGTCTTTTTTGGAAGGTTCACGGTATGGCAGAAATAGTCCAGGATGCGACCCATTTCATGGACTACTGGCGGATGGTCAAATCCCGCAAGGAAGTGGTCATTGCGGTTTTTTTGTTCGTGGTTGTCGCCGGTATCGTGGTCACCTTGCTGATGCCGAAGGTCTACATGGCCTCCACCCGCATCAAGGTGCGCCAGGACATGCCGGAGGTGACCCCGTTCCAACAGGCCCAGCAGAAACTCATGTCGATTTACGACATGTACTTTCTGAAGACCGAATTCGAGATCATCCAATCCCGGCCGATTTTATATGAAGTCATTGGCAATCTCCGGCTGAGGGAACAGTTCGGGCGCATGTATTCTGACGATGGAACGCCTTTGAGCCTGGCCGAAACCTATAAGATGCTTTGCGACAGCATGAAGGTGCAGCAGTATCGCGACACCAACCTGATCGAGATCAGCATTTGTCGCAGTTCGCGACGCACCACGCGCGATGCGGCGCGGCGCGATGCGCAGAAGATCGCCAATGAGATCGCCTCCGTGTACCGCGATCACCGCATGAAGCAGAACCGGGACGAGACCGGGCGAGGCGTGATGGCCTTGCGCGAAGCCTATCAGGCGCAGCAGAAGAAGGTGGAGATGGCCGAGTCCGCCCTTGAGACGCTGCGCAAGGATCTGAACGTCAGCATGGTGATGGGCAGCCAGCCGGGAACCGCCTCGTCATTGGACAACGCGAAGCTGGAGCGTCTGGAGTTAAACCGGATCCAGGCGCGCAAAAGCATGCTCGACCGCAAGACGCGGTTTGAGGAAATGACCCGGCTGAAGGGGAGTGAATTGCTCTACTCCATGGCCTATGTGGTCCAGGATCCCGCGCTGGCGGCCTTGCGCCAGCAGTTGACGGAGGCAGAGGCCAACTTCAAGAAGAGGCAGGAGATGTTCGGGGAGCGGCATCCTGATGTGGTTGGCGCCCTGGCGGTGGTCAACGACCTCAAGCGGAAGATAGACGAAACGGTTCAGGGTCAGATCAAGGGGTTGTCAACCGACTACGAGATCGCGAAGCGCGACTTCGAGGCCGCCGAAAGCGATCTGGAGGCGGCGCGCATGAGCGATATTACCGCGCACAGCACCAAGTACCTGCCTTTTGCCAAGGCGGAGAGCGAGGTCATGCGGCAGCGTCAGCTTCGCGACACGCTCGAACTGGAACTTGTCCAGAAGAGCATCGAGCTCGATCTGCCGCGCACGCCGGTCGAGGTGGTCGATCCGGCCGAAATGCCGGAGGAGAACGATCCGGTGAGTCCAAAACTGCTCTTGAATATCATCCTCAGCATCGTGATGGGGCTGGGGTGTGGTATCGGCCTGGTATTCTTCATCGAGTATATGGATACGTCGGTCAAGACGGTCGAGGATATCGAACAGTACATCGGGGCATCCATCGTGGGCGTGATCCCGCAGAAGGTGCGCCCCCTGGTGGAGGAGGGGCCCGACAGTCCGCATGCTGAAGCGTATCGTGTCCTGCGCATGAACATGGAATTGTCCAAGAAGATGGGCGGCGGCAACGTCCTGTGCCTGACAAGCGGTGGTGCGGGGGAAGGCAAGTCGCTGACACTTTTCAATCTGGCTTGCGTGTGTGCCCAGACCGGCAAGACCGTCCTGGTGATCGACTCGGACCTGCGCCGGCCCACGCAGCACAAGATGTTCAAGATCTCGAATCGGATGGGGTTGGCAGACGTATTGCTGGGGACGGCGACCCTGGATGATTCGATTCACCGGGCCGTGTTCCCCAACATGGACTTCCTGAGCAGCGGCAAACTGCCTTCGACAATGCACGGGACCATGAATGCTCAGAAACTGCGCGACATCATCAACCACGTGCGGGGCCGGTATGACTATGTGTTTTTCGACTCGCCGCCGATCATGGGCGTCAGCGATGCGTCCATCCTGTCGAGCGAGGCCGATGCCGTGATGCTGGTCGTACAGCACCGGAGTTATCCAAGGGCCGTCTCGCTGCGGGCCAAGAACATGGTCGAAAACGTGGGCGGCAACCTGATCGGTGTGGTTCTGAACAACCTGAATGTGGCACGCGACTATTACTATTATTACCATTCCGATTACTACAATTACGCTTACGGCGGCAAGCGGGGGGACAAGCGGCGGGAGGCGATGGCGCCGCGATCGGACGCTGCCGCACGTGCGGTCAAACCGTCCCCCGGGGAAGGTGCGGCGGTATGAGGACGCACCGACAGTGGATCGGGGCGGCATGGCCGCTGATCTTGATCGTGGGGGTTGTCACCGGGTGCAGGTCCACGCTGCCGGCTCGGGCTCCCGCGGTGGCGCCCTTCCGGCCGGTGGAAAAGCGCGACGTGCCGCGACCCGGGCCCGCGCGAGTGGATGATGTCATGCCTCGCGTCAGTCGCCAGGCAGCGAGCAATGTGCTCGACGGCGTCAACAACGAAGGGCGGACCCTGAAGAGCGGTGACCGCCTTCAGGTCACAATCTACGCGCCACCGGAGCCGACCAGTTTTCCCCATGTTGTCGACGAGCAGGGCAACATCAACCTGCCGCTGATCGGCACATTTCGCGTGGCCGGCCGGAGTTGCGCAGAGGCGCAGGACCTGATCGAAAAAGAATACATAGACCAGAAATACTACAGGAACGTCACCGTGATCATCGTGCCGCCGGAGAGCGAGTACTCGGTGACGGGCGAAATGGTGCGTCCCGGTCCTTATCCTCTGACACGCAACCTGACGCTGACCATGGCACTGGGTCGCGCCGGGCGATACACGGAGTATGCCGATCAGAGCAAAGTGATCCTGACGCGCAACAACCAGCGGGTCGAAATCGATCTCGATGAGATTCGCAGCGGCAAACGCAAGGACATCATTGTGATTCCGGGTGATGTCATCGATGTGCCCCGATCCCGTTGGTGAGTGGGTCTAGGGCTTGACGATTCACGAGCAATCCATCATACTTACGACATCTTGGATAGGGGTTGGCAACGTTGTCTATTAGGAGGCATGCGATGATAAAGAAGTTTCTCACGGGTATTGTGCTGGTGGCTCTGGCAGTGTTTCCCATGATCGGAACGGCGGCTACGCCCGCGGAGCAGGCGGCGAAGGCGGCTGAGGATGCGGCGGCTCTACTGGCGTCGAGCCAAGTCTTGCTGCAGAACGCTCAAGCCGGGGCCCAGCAGGCGGGGGCGGCGGTTGCCCAGGCGACGGCAGCCCTGGAAGCGGCCAGGACAGCCGGTGACATGGACAAAGTGAGGGCCGCTCAGTTGGCCCTGAACAAGGCCAAGTTCACAGCACGGTTCGCCGACCGGAAGGTCGCGCGGTTGACGGCGCTCGTAGCCAAGATCAAGATTGCGGCTGACTTGGCCAAGGCGGCGGCAGATACGGCGGGGAAGGCCACCGATCCGAAGGCTGCCGAGGAAGCGGCACGTGCAGCCCTGGCTGAACTGGAGAAGGCAAGAATGCTGAGTGACAGTGCGTCGCGGATCAGCCAAGGCGTCTCCCCGACGTTCAAGCCGCACGCGACGACATCAACGTCAACAAGCACGTCGACCAGTACGTCCACCACGATACGTGAGGAGGATAAGAACCCGACGCCGGTCGGCAATCCTTAATAATCGTGAGTTCAGTCGGCAGTCAGCAAGAGCCCCTCTCGGGAGGGGCTTTTGCTTTTCATGAGGAGTTGCCGGAATGAGTCGCATGCGGTCGAAGGTGGATCCCTGGTCCGGTGCGCTGCTGGGGTTGTTGCTGCTGATCGGTTCGCTGGCCGGGGTGGTGCACGCGGCGCGTGGTGCCGCTGCCGCGCGCCAGTATTTCACGGCGGTCTACGGCCGGGAGCGGCCGGATTCCGAAACGATCATGGATCTTTGCCGCAAGGCGTACCGGTGGTATCCGTGGAACTACCGCTTCAGTATTGTGGCCGCTGAACTTGCCTACCGGAAGTCTGAAGCGGCATCGACAAATGCGGCGATGTGGCGGGGGCTTGCGACCCTGTGGTGCGAACGGGGGTTGGCGCAGAATCCTTACAAGAGCCAGTTGATCCGCCTGAAGACACGGCTTCTCTGGCCTGAAGCGCCCGCTCAAGCCATCACCTGCTGGTCGGCTTACACCGACTGGAACTACTGGGAACCCTACAATCATGCGGTACTGGCGGAGTTGCATGCCGAGGCAGGTGATTTTGAACGGGCCGACCGGGAACTGGACCTGATCCGTTCTTTCCCCGACTATCCGGATGCCGCGGCCAACGTAACGCGCGAACGCCGCACGCGTGCGGAAATGCTGCGCGGCGACGAGGAAGGGTGGGGTGAGTGACGGGGCTCGAACCCGCGACCATCAGATCCACAATCTGATGCTCTAACCAACTGAGCTACACTCACCATGACAGTCAAGCGGCCGGTTATAATACACAGCAAAGCCCCGTAATCAAGGTAAAACGAAACCGACATGCGCATTCTAGCTCTCGAGTGTTCGACGGATGAAAGCAGTATGGCCTTGCTGGATGGGCCGCAGGTGGCGCTGGAATGCCTCTGGCATGGCCATGAGGGGGGACGGCAGGCATGGGTCCGGGACCTGAACGCCTGGGTGCGCGACGGCAAACTGCGGCTGGAGGCGATCGATGTGCTGGCGGTGGGACTTGGCCCGGGCGCTTTTTCCGGGCTCCGCATGGCAATCGCGCTGGTGCGTGGCCTTGCCATGCCGGCGGGGACGCCGGTGCATGGCGTCTCCAGCGGCGCGGCGTTGGCGTGGCGCACGCACCGGGAAACCGGCGCGTCCCAGGTGGTGACTGTGGGCGATGCGCGGCGCAATGAGCTGTGGTTGGGCCGCTTTCGATGCGGTGGCACCTGCCCCGTTCAGGAGGGATCGTGGGAGGTTGCACCCCATGACCGGATTCCGGCAGAATGGTTGGCGGAAGGGGCGGTATGGGTGACTCCCGACTGGCATCGTATCGGGGATCGCCTGAAGGCAGTTTGCCCGAACGGGGTTCGCCTGATCCAGGCGCGGAGCATTCCGCAGGCTCGTGATGTGGCGGCGTTGGCGGAGGTCGAGGTGGCGGCTGGGCGCGCATCGATGCCCCTGGTGCCGATTTATCTGAACCCGGCCGTGTCGGTCGAACCACGCTTTGCGGCTGGAACGTGAGAAGGAGGACCTATGGCGATACGGGTGAACGGGCAGAAGATTCCGGAGCAGGCGACACTCACGGAGTTGCGGCGCCTGATCGATTTCTATTCGCAGCATCTGCCCCGCGAGGAACTCGGGCGCCAGATGGAGACGTTAGTGAAGCGCGCCAAGGAACATGCGATCGGCACCAAGCTGCTGCTCGATGAAGTGAAGCGGCGCCATGTCGAGGTGCCGGATGCCGAAGTCGATGCCTCACTTGCCGCCATGGAGAAGAAGGCGGGGGGCGCGCCGGCTTTGGATGAGTTGCTCGCCAAACAACGGATTGACCGTGATCAGTTGCGCGCCAGCATCAGGGCCGGCAAGCAACTCGATCTGCTTATCGCGCGGGTGACCTCGGCGGAACCGGACCCCACCGAGCAGGAACTCCAGGCGCACTATGACGAAAACGCGGAGCGTTACGCGGCCCCTGATCAGGCTCAGGTCCGGCACATCCTCATCAAGCCGTCCGGCAACAGCGAGCAGGATCGGGCGACGGCCCGCTCTCGCCTGGAGGCACTGAAGCGTCAGGTCGAAGAGGGTGAGGATTTCGGCTCACTCGCTACGGCCTTCTCGGAGTGTCCCAGCGGCAAGCAAAGTGGCGGAAATCTGGGGTGGCTGGCACGTGGCGCCACCGTGGAGGAACTCGATCGCGTCATGTTCGACATGCAGGTGGGCGACATCAGCGATGTCATTGAAACGGCGCTCGGTCTCCACATCATCGAGAAATTGGATGAGGAACTTGGCGAACCGATGGCGTTCGCGGACGTCCGTGACCGGATCCACGATTTGTTGCTCCATGAACGACGGGGAAAAGCGCTCACGCAGTTTGTCGGCAAGTTGCGCGAAGCTGCGGTGATCGAAGAGGATGACGAGGATGAATCGTCGCCGGATTGGGAGCAGATGTTGAATCCGGGACCCCCGGATGACCCGGCGCCCTGAGGCCGGGCCCAGGCACCCGATGGCCGTGTCTGACTCGCATTGATGTGGCGACACCACCCAGGAACGGGCATTCCATGACCTCAAAACGCGAATTGGAAATGCGGTCATCCGCCGTCACGCTCTCGGATATGGAGATCTTCATCTTTCCGGAGTTGATGTACGCGCTGTTGCTGGCGAATCTCATGTCGCCCCGCCTCTGGCTGTGGCGCGACGACCCATGGTTCGCCGGTCTCGCCAAGATGAAACCTTACCGGCGCATCACCCGGCTGAAACAGTTCATCATGGATCACTATGCCTTCAATCTCGACCTGGAGACCTGGGGCCTGACCACGCAAGCCCGGGAGATGGATCGATTCCGCGGCTTCATGGATGAGGCGACCCTGGCCCGCTCGAATGCCCTGTTCGGGTACGAGGGCGACAAGTACTACTTCGATATCGACATCCGCACGCATTTCGGTCTTCAGAAGTACACGGCCGACACCATCCCGTACTGGAAGACTGAAACCGTGGAAGCCATGGACGCCTTCCGCTTCAAGGAGGGGTTTGCCGCCGGCGCCGGAGAGTGCGTTTCGCTCGCGGCCCTCTATGCGGCGGCGCTTTTTGTCGTGGCGCGCATACCGTTGAGCGACATCGTCCTCATGGCCACGCCGCTGCACTCGCAGAATTTCGTGGACGTGGATGACGGGGTCCTGACCAACAACCGCCGGCTGCTGACGCGGAAGATGTGGTTCAATGGCACGGCCATTTCCGCCCAGGGGCGGCGGGCGCTGGAAAATGAGCAGGTGACCGTGATCGCGCACGAAACCGGGTTCATCCATGCCGTCTACCCCGAAGCAACCATTGACCCAGCGGCTTATGCGCGTTTCTGCGGCAAACTGCGCGCTTTCCTGACAACGGCGTTGACCGACGAGATTCTGGGTAATTTCCTGAGGCACAAACGCGACCTGCAGAAATGCTTTCAGCTCAGGCATCCCATCAGGGGGGTGGACCACTATCTGGCGCTTGAAAAGGCGTTCCAATACGAGGACGGGTCCTCGTATCAGGTGACGGACAATACCCGCGCGAACCTGCTTGCCGATATCGATATGGATGAGTTCTCGCCCGAGCGACTCCAGGGCCGGATCGTCCTGAACGATTTGGAGGACTTCATCCGCCGTGAGAAACTCGACTTGATGAAGGTTGCGGACCAGCAACGTCTCAAGGAGCAGTTTGCGTGCGAATGCATGAATGCGGAATGGGCAATGGAAAGCCTGATCCGCTTCTGTCACGTCGATCCGCGCCTGCCTGACCCCGCCACGCGCCGGTTCATCCGCACCGAGGACCCTTTGGGGGTAACGATGGATATGGATCGCAACGCTATCGTCGCCCGCCTCGAGTCGCTGCGCGGCCGCAACCGCATGGCGGAACTCGCCTTCCATGCCTATCGCGATTTGAACCGTGTCGAGGCGGAGCCCTTTGTCAAAGCGGCATTGGAAAGGAATCCCGTGTCCATCGAAGGATCGCGCAAGATGACGGACGACGAGGTGCTGGCATTTGTCCGTGGCCTGCCGGAGGAGTCGATCTACGATGAAGCCGGACGCCTGGCGCAGCCCGATGAAGTCTGGAACTTCGGCCGGGGCGACGGGGCGGAAAAAGCGCTGCTTATGGCCAACGTGTTCCACCACCGGCATGCCGACCGCCCTGTATTCGTGGAGATCGGGCTCCAGCAGGCGGTGTTGCGTGTCGGGACTGAGGCAGTGCCCTTCCCGACGCGCAAGGGACTACGGCCCCAGACCTGGTCCCCGTGAAAAGGGATGCCCCGTGAGGCCGGTCGCCTGGGAGCGGACGATGGCAATGATGGCGGACGATCCGGAATTCACTGTACGAATCCCTCCCGCCCTGATACATAAGCCGGCATGAAACGGCGTTGGTCCATGGTGGTGGGGTTGGTGTTGGCATTCGGGGTTGCGGGATGCCGGCAGGTGGACATCCGGACGAAGACCATTCCGGTCACGCAGATGAAGAATGCGGCGTGCGAGAAACTCATCACAACCGCGCTGGCCAAGACGGATGGGGTGTTCGTCGACAAGATTTCCGTGGGGCCGGGCCAGGTGACGGTCACCTATGACAGCATGAAGGTGGGCCTCAGGAATCTTGAATTCGTGATCGCGGAAGCCGGGTTCGATGCCGGCACGACTCCCGCCGATCCCAAGGCCCGTGCCGCCTTGACGGCGGAGTGCCGCTGACGACCATGACCGGTGAGCCGGAGGCCGGATGCGGGGCCGGGGCGAGCATGCGTCGATGATTGCGCTTGTCGATCAATTCCTGGACTACGTTTCGTTCGAGTGCGGGCTTAGTCCCAAGACACGCGAGGCCTACGGCAGCGATCTGGCGGCTTTTTCCCGTTTTGCCCAGGCGGCCGGCATCCATGCCCCGCGTGCCGTCACCCGCAAGCTGCTCCTTGATTATCTTGAGCATGAGCGCGACCGCGGCCTGGAGATGAACTCCATCGCCCGGCGGCTCGTGGCCATCAAAGTCTTCTTTCGTTACCTGGTCCAGGAGGGCCTGCTTGAGAAGAATGTCACGGCGGTCATGGACTCGCCGCGCCTGTGGAAGGTTCTGCCCGGAACCTTGTCCATGCGCGAGGTGGAGCAACTCCTGACGTCGGTGCATGGGGATGGGTTGCTTGCCCTGCGGGACCGGGCGATGCTGGAGTTCCTGTATGCCTCCGGGCTGCGCGTCTCGGAACTGGCGGATATGACGCTTGAGGACGTGAATCTGGAGGGCGGCTATGTGCGCTGCACCGGGAAGGGTAACAAGGTCAGGGTGACGCCCTTCGGCCAGCAGGCCAAGACGCACTTGATGCGCTACCTTGATCAGGTCCGGCCGAAACTCGTGCGCGATCGGCCGACGCGCCAGGTGTTCGTCACAAGGCGTGGCGTCAAGTTCAGCCGCAAGACCATCTGGAAGCAGATCAGCGTCTGCGCCCGCATGGCCGGCATTGCGAAGAAGGTCTCGCCGCACACGCTGCGGCACTCGTTTGCCAGCCATCTGCTGGCAAATGGTGCCCCATTACGCATGATCCAGGAGATGCTGGGGCATGCTGATATCGCGACAACCCAGGTTTACACGCATGTCGACCAGAACCGGTTGAAGTCCGTGCATCACCAGTATCACCCGCGAGCCTAAGGAGCCCACGATGCTGTTGCGACTGAGGAAGAACCCGTACCGCGACCTGGAGAAGAAACTGGGGTATGCGTTCAAGCGGCGTGCCCTGCTGGAGACGGCCTTCATGCATCGCTCGTACCGCTACGAGGCGAAGGATGTCAACGACGACAACCAGCGGCTTGAGTTTCTCGGCGATGCCGTGATGGGATTCGTGGTGGCGGCCCACATCTATCGGACACGCGTCTCGGCCGACGAAGGCGAACTCACCGACATGCGCAGCCGGGTCACGAGCGGGCGGGCCCTGGCGGCGTTTGCGCGCGACATCGGACTCGGCGCCTACCTCAAACTGGGACGCGGCGAGGAACAGGGCGGCGGGCGTCAGCGGGAGTCCGTGCTGGCCGACTGCCTCGAGGCCGTGATCGGAGCGGCCTTCATTGATGGAGGAACCCGCGCGGTGGAGAAGATCTACACCACGCTGTTTGCCCCGGCGCTCGGGACGCATGTCGAGGTGCATGTCGAGAATCCCAAGGGCGCCCTGCAGGAAATCGTGCAGCGCCGTCTGGGGCATGGGCCGGTCTACCGCTCCGTGAAGGAAGAAGGTCCGGCGCATGATCGTCAATACACGATTGAGGTGTTGGTCGGCGATGCCGTTATGGGGGTGGGGACGGGGCGGAACCGGAGGGTGGCCGAAGCGGCGGCGGCCTTGGAAGCCGTGGAAAAACTGATGAAGAAGTAGTGTCCCCGCAACCCAACAAACCGCACGAAAGCTGTTTCGGATAAATGCAAACCTGGTGAAACAGAGGAGATTATGCCCAAGACATCCTGGTGGAAAGGCCCCGTCAAGTCGGAACCGGATTTCAAGAATCTGCTCGCGGTCCTGGCGGGCGCGACACCCAATCGTCCGACCTTGTTCGAATTCTTCCTGAACGACGACCTGCACAAACGATTGGCGCCCGAGCAGGCGGCGCGTACGGCCGATCACCCGCTCGGCAGCGAGATTCTCCGAATGGCGGCCTACCGTAACGCCGGCTACGACTATGCGGTTGCCCATGTGCCGCAATTCCGATTCGAGACCGGCCAGCACGCGCACATGCAGACGATTTCGCAGAACGAAGGTTTCGTGATTACCGATCGGGCCTCGTTCGACGCCTACGCCTGGCCGGATCCGGACAAGGCCGATTACGGCTTTCTCGACAGACTGGCGCCGCTTGTCCCGAAAGGCATGAAACTCGGCATCGCGGGCCCTTGCGGCGTGCTCGAAAACGTGACCTTCCTGCTGGGATACGAGAACATGTGTTACCTGATCGCCGACGACCCTGTGCTGGCCGGGGACGTATTTGAGGCGGTGGGTTCGCGGTTGGTCCGCGTATACCGGCAGGTGGTGGGGCATGACTCGGTCGGGTTCATCATCGGCAATGACGACTGGGGGTTCAAGAGTCAGCCCATGTTGCCGCCCGATGTCATGCGGCGGCTGGTCTTCCCCTGGCACCACCAGATTGTCGAAGCGGCTCATGCCGCCGGCAAGCCGGCGATTCTGCATTCATGCGGTAACCTGGCCTCGGTCATGGACGACATCATCAACGCGCTGGGCTATGACGGAAAACACTCTTACGAGGACACGATTCAGCCGGTGGAGCAAGCCTATGAACAATATGGTTCACGGATTGCTATCATGGGCGGCCTTGACGTGGATTTCCTCTGTCGCTCAACACCGGAGGCCGTCTATGAACGCGCCAGGGCCATGCTTGCCCGAACTGCCGGACGTGCGCGCTACGCCCTCGGGAGCGGAAACAGCATCCCGTCGTACGTCCCCCATGAGAGTTACTTCGCCATGATCCGCGCCGCCACGGAAGGCCGGTAGCGGACGCCACCGGCTGGCAGGACCGTTGTGAGGGGAATCAGGGTCCCGTCCTGAACACCGGCCGGCGCTCCGCTTGTTCCTGCACGAGCGTGGTGACGGCGCTGGAGCCGAAGAGGATCAGCAGTAGAAGCGCCACGGCCATGAGCCAGCGGGCAGCGATCCCAAGGCGTGTCTTGCGCAGGGCGAGGGATAGCCACAAGGCGGAGAAACCCACGGCCGCCAGCGGGAAACGCATTGCCGACGGCACCCGGTAGTGCCAGAAAAGCAAGACCCGCTCCCAGAGTGTGACCCGCGCCTTGAGTCCGGCCTTGCGGGCCCGCGCGATCTGAAGATTGCGCGCAATATCGCCCCGGCTCCCCGCGTATCGCTCTGCCCTGGCCAGGACGCGCATGGCATCGTCATAACGGTCCGCCAGCAGGAAGGCCGTGCCCTGGTTGAAGAACAATGGCGCATTGCGAACCCCGGCATCGACGAGGCGCTGGTACTGCTCGGCAGCCGCAAGGTAATCGCGGGGTCCGTGGGCCGCGGCCAAGGCCGTGTTGGCCTCATTCCAGACGAACTCCGACTCATCCGGCATCAGGGCGGACGCGGAGAAAGGGGCCTGCAAAGCGCATCCGATGAGCAGCAGCCGGGCAACGCCTGTTGCCGGGGTGGTGTCGGCCATCTTCGGCCGCGCCAGCTCCCGATCAAGTGCGCTGACGATGCGGCATGCCGCGTCAAGTTCGTCATGCGTCGGCGCCGGCACATCGGGCGCGCCGTAGCTGTTGTTAAAGTGACGTTCCATCAGGGCCCGGAATTCCTGCGCACGTTCGGGGGGGGCGCCGTGTTGCCGGAGCAGGGCGGCCATGTCGGCAGGGGTCAGGGCGGCCGCCGGCATGCTGAGGCGATCGCACATGAATTCCCGCAAGGTTGCGCAGAGGTGGAGATGGCGTTGTGTGGCCTCATCGCTTGCGGATGCGTTCTGCCGGATCGCCCGTTCGGCCCTTCGACGCGCGGCGCGGACGCGGCGGATGTGCCGGTGCGCGGCGTGGCGGCGCAGCGCCCAGGCGACAGTCACCATGATGCCCAGCGCAAACGGTCCCGTGCCCAGCAGGATCAGCATCAGCGGGGTTGATCCCCAGAGGGCGGTTGTCCGGGCTCCGCGGGGATCGAGGCTCAATCCGGCGGGTGCCAGGTCGACATCGGAGGCCAGCCGGGTCGAGCGCACGACCGGCCCCGTTACGTTCCCGATGATCTGCGATGCCGTCACCTCGGCGGATTGACGGACCTTGATGGGGAGGGGATCGGTGAAGGCCGTGCGGTAGGCCCGCACGTTGACATCGTAGTAGGAAACGGCGATGGGCGGCAGTTCCGTTGAAGCCGCCTGCCGCGGGCGGATGGTGTAGGCAAACTGGCGGCCTGCGTCCTGTCTCACGGTCTTGACCGAATCGTCGTAGATCTCAAACCGCTCCAGCAGGTTGGTCTGGAGGCTGAGCCGCGGGGGAAAGACATTACCCATGGACACCGGTCCGGTCAGTGTCAGGGTGAGCGTGAGCGGATCGCCCACGTTGCAGGTCTGCGCATCGAGCGCCGCCTGAACCGTGAGGTTGCTGCCGATGGCGCCCACGTAGGATTCGGGGCGGTCTTCCTCGGGGGGAGGGATGACCCGCACCGTCACGGCCGGCCCCACGGCAAACACCTCGGTGCCCGAAGCCTGGCCCTGGTCATTGACGGTCACGGGCACCTGTCCCTTGAATACCACGGGACCGAAGGTGTGGGTGCCTTCCTGTTGCGGCACATAGGAGACCGTCATCCGGTAGTCGAGATAGGCAACGCCCTTGTCCTCGACCGGTTGCTGGTCGAGGACGAATGCCGCGGGTCGTTGGGCGAAGGGGTCGCCGCCATTGAAGAAACTGCCGAAATCAAACGGGTCGTTCTGGACGGTGAAGTTGTTAATCGCCAGACCCGGCTGGTTGCGTTTAGCCAGCTTGCTCCTGAGTAGTGCCCCGACGTCGGGACCCTTGAGTCCCTCGATTTCGCGGGCATCGAGATAGGGCACCGTCAGAACGGGCGGTGCGGCGGGGAACAGCGGTTCCGCGGCCGCGTACGGGCCGGTCAGGCGCCGGATGCGGACGTTCAAGGTGATGTCGAACGGCTCATCGACCAGCACGGCCGGACGGGACGCCGTGACGCTGATCGCAACGAGATCCTGCCGGGCAATGCCGGTCACGGTGATCTCGGGTATGGCGGCGCTCAGGATCTTGCCGCCCGCCCGCACCACAACGGGGCCCGCATTGAAGGTTCCGGCCACCTCCGGCGTCAACTCAAAGGCAAAGATGCGGCCGCTGAACCCCTGCCGCTGCATCCTGCCGTTGATGATCGTGATGCTGTAGTTGCTGATGTCCTGGCTGCCGAGAACTTTGACGCCGCAACGGCGCAGGTCCGGGATTTCGGGCGCCTGGCGCTGGTCTACCCCCGCGATCTTGACATTTAGGATGAAGGATTCGCCCAGATAGATGCGGTCGCGATTGACGCTGACCTCGATGGAGGGTTCATCGGCATGGACCGGCGGCGGGGCAGCGAGGAGGCCGAGGAGAAGGGCGCTAAGCAGGGTGCCACGGGCAAACGTCGACTTGGGAGGGACGGCGTGTCGCCGTCCGCGGCGCGCATCATGCGCGCCCTCCCATGGGTTACGGGAAAGAGTGCATGTCAGGAATGCCTTCATGGCTATCACCAGTCGCGGTCCACGGGCGAGAGCGGCGCGTACGCATTTCGTTGACGTTTTTCCTGCTCGTGATCCTTCTCACGCTGCCGGGCCTTTTCCAGCATGCGCTGTACGTCGTCGCGAGGCATGTCCCCGGGCTTCTTCTCCTCCTTGGCCGGCTTGGGATCTGATTTGGATTCCTGCGGCTTGGGTTGCTCCTGGTCCTGCGGTTGCTGTTGCTGGTTTTGTTGATTCTGCTGCTGTTGGTCTTGCGGTTGTTGTTGGGGCGGGGGGTCCTGTTTGGGTAGGAGTTTCTCGATGTCCTTCAGCAATTCGTGGCTGTGGCGCTGGTGCGGCAACGATGCGTCGAGGCTGGCGGCTGCGACGGCCTGCTTCTGTGCGGCCAGGGCCTGGTCGCTCAGTGCGAGGATCTTGGCGCGGTCTTCGGGTGAGAGCACCTGCTTGGTGGTGTTCGTCGATGCTGTCGCACCATTGGTCGTGGCGGGAACCGGGACGCTCAATCCTTCAGGCGGCACGGTTTGCTCGAAGCGGTCCTTGAACAGCGACGTGAGTTCGGCCGCTTCGGTTTGCTCCTGCCGCATGGCAGGGAGTGGCGCCTGGGCGGCCTTCGGTACCCGACCGGTCGCGATCAGGATGGCATTGGTTTGCCGGAGGATGTCCTCCCGCAGCAGCATTCCGTAGCCGGCGACCCCCTTCCAGAGGTGGTACACGGCCTGCTCGGCCTGGCGGACCGAGGCGTCGGCGGACGGATCCAGATCGCGCAAGGCGTCTGCCGTGGTGCCCATGGTGTCGCGAATGGATTCGGCAAAGCCGTTGATTTGGGCGGCGATCTGCTGGGGAGATGGCGCATTGGAGGCGGTTGGTTGGGGCTGACGCGACAGGGCTTCGATGAGTTTGCCCTTGAGCGGGACCATCAGGTCGGCGGCGCCTTCCTGGCGCGCGGCGAGGTCCTCAAAAGCCGGGATTCGAGCGGGTGTCGTGTTGGTGACGGCGGCGGGCAGGTCGAGTGACAACTGACGCTGCTGTTGCAGCATGAGGTCGGCCAGGGCGTCGGGCGGGGTCTGCCCATGGGCGGCAAGCACCTTGGCCAGGCGGGCCTCGGCCTGGGCCTGGAGGGTCTTGGAGGAAACCACAGCCAGGTTGCGGCGGCTGTCGGCATCATCGGGCGCCAGCCGGACGGAACGCTGGAAAGCCGCAACCGATTGGCCAAGGGCATCCGCCCGTGCATCGGCGTCGGCCGGATCGGGTTGGCCCTCGGCGGCGGGTTTCGCCTGCGCCGTTTCGTGGAGTGCGACCCCGAGGTTGTAGGACGCGTCGGCAAGATTGGCATCTTCCATGGCCAACAGGCTGCGGAATGTGTCGGCTGCCTCCTGGTATCGGCCGGCTTTGGAGAGGGCGCAGCCCGCATTGTAGAGGTAGTCAAATCGCGGCCGGCGGACGGCGTTGCGTGCCGCCCCGAGATAGGCGGCGGCGGCCGGTTCATACTGGCCTGCCAGGTAAAGGGTTTGAGCCTTCAGCGCGCCGGCGCGGCCGGCGGGCACATTCGTCGCGGCGGTGACTGGCTGCGGTCCCTCCGGCAATGCCGGCGGATTGGTGGGCCCGGCCGTCAGCGTACAGGCCATGCCGCCCAGGGCAAGCAGCAGGAGCGCCGCGCGCGTGCCGGACGTGGGCGGCGGGACGGGAGCGGGCGCCACGGGGCGCCGGCCGAGCAGCGTCTGGCCCCGGCTGAGAAACGCGGCGGCCAGGAGGCACAGCACCGCAGGTAAAAGAAAGAGTTGGAAGCGTTCGATGACGCGGCGCTGCACGGACTCTTCGAGTTCGCGGGCCGAGACGCGACTGAGATGGTCGCGATACAGGTCGCCCAGTTTGACGTTGGCCACACCCACCGGCACATAGGCGCCGCCGGTTTTCTCGGCGATGGCCTGCATGACCTGGTGGTTGAGCTTGGAGGTGACCTCGGCACCCTGGTAGGTCAGGTAGGACTGGGCGCCGGCCGGGGCGGGGATCCGTGAACCCTCGGTGCTGCCCAGTCCAACCGTGAAAACAGCCACGCCTTGCTCGCGCGCTTTTTCGATGGCGGCATCGACGCGTCCGCCCAGGTCGTCGCCGTCGGACACCAGCACAATGGCCCGGTGGGATCCGGCATCGCCCTCAAACGATTCCATGGCCTTAAGGATGGCATCCCCGATGTTCGTTTCGCCCATCGGGGCGGAGTCAATGTCGACGCCTTCCATGGTTTGGCTCAGGTAGGCGTAGTCGGTGGTCAGCGGACACAACAGCACGGGGCGACCGCGGAATGCCAGGAGGCCCACGCGGTCGCCCCGCAGTTGTTTCACCAGGTCCATGAGGTCGACTTTGGCGCGGCCGAGCCGGCTGGGATGCACATCGCGGGCGAGCATGGACCGCGACACGTCCAGCACCAGCATCAGGTCGCGGCCGCGTTGGTAGACGGTTTCCTCGCGCGAGCCCCACTGCGGGCGGGCCAGTGCCACCAAGGCGAGGAGGAGGGCGGTCGAGCCCAGCACGACCTGCCAGGTGCGGCGTCCGGGGGTGGGGGGCGGCGCCAGACGCGCCGCCATGGCGGGGGACAGGAACCCGGCCGCGGCCGGGCGGCGCGTCATCAGGACGTGTGCCAGGACTCCCGCCAGCGGCGCGAGCCACAGGAGATACAGAAGCCAGGGATACTCGAATTGCAGCGTCATATCAGCATCCGTCCGAGCCACGCGTTCAAGGCCGCGCCCATGATCGCAAGAGCGAGGCCGGGCACGAGCCAGAGGACAAAGTGCTCGTCATATTGATTGAAAAGCTCGGTGTTGATGGACGTTTTTTCGAGTTTATTGATGGCCCCCATGGCGCGGTCGAGTCCCTTGGGGTCTGTCACATTGAAATACTGGCCGCCGGTGCCCTCCGCGATGCGACGCAAGAGATCCTCGTCCAGTTCCACCCTGGCCCGTGCGATCACCGCGCGCCCGAACACGTCCCGCGCCAGAAAGGGCGCTTCGGCCAGGTTCGATCCGACGCCGATGGTGTAGACCTTAACCCCAAGCGTCTTGGCCGCTTTCACCGCATCCTCGGGCTTGATGATGCCCGTGTTTGAGACGCCGTCGGTCAGAAGAACGATGATCCGCGATTTAACATCAGCCTTATCCAGTCGAGCACAGGCGGTGGCCAGGGCGTCGCCGATGGCCGTGAGGGATTCCTCGGCGTTGACCGGCTGGCCGTTGGGCCCATACACCTCGCGCGGGATTTCGACGCCGGTCAGGCTGTGCAGCAGCGCCTGGTGGTCCAGCGTCAGCGGCACACGACTGGAGGCGAAGCCGCCAAAGGTGATGAGCCCGACCAGGTCGCCGGGGCGCATCTCGACGAAGCGGCCGAATGTTTCTTTCACCACGTCGAGCCGTGTCCGCTGGGCCTCCTGGGTCGAGAAGTCCAGAGCCGCCATGGATCCCGAACAGTCGACCACCATCTGGACGGCGATGGCGTCTGCGCGCCGGGCGGTTCGCGAGAAGACCGTCTGGGGGCGTGCGAGTGCAACGATGGCCAGGGCCAGGCCCGTCAGGAAGAACAGCGGCGCGAGCGGTCGCAGGCGTGTGCGCCAGGTGGCGTGATGGGCGGGTATGCGGTGGACCGGGGCGAAGAGGAGGGCCTGCCGCACCCGGCGACGGAAGACCCACCATGCGGCCGCGCCGAGCGGGAGCAGAAGCAGCAGATAGATTGGATTGCCGAAACGGAACATGGGAAGGACAGGGTTCAGATCAGGGTTTTGGGGTTCATCCAATACGCAACACCCAACAACCAACGCCCGACAACCAACTTCCAATGGGAAGAGCAGGCTTGTTGCCAACTTGGGCGTTGAGCGTTGGATGTTGGTTGTTGGGTGTTCATTCGTGGTTTCTTAGACCGCGCGTTCTTCAGCGTCGGTTTCGATGTAGGTCCTGGCCGTGGTCAGGGACTGGTCGATGGCGGGCTGATCCGGTCGGTGTGCGGCATATTTCACGAGATCGGCGGCCTGCATGAACGCCCGCAGCCGGGCGATGACCGCCGGAGCAAAGCGCGGGTCACGGCTGGCAGCCTCAAGGAATTCCTCGGTGGTCTGCTCGGGCGCCCGGATGGTATGAGCCCGCTCGATGTAGGCGCGCACAATCATCGTGAGTTCGAAATAGAAGTCCTTGACGCGGTCATGGCCCACCAGGTCGCGCGCCAGCAATTCAGCCAGTTCGTGCAACGCGCGTTCGCGGGGCGACATGCGGCGCAGTTGCACCTCACGGCGGATACGGCGGCCTGCCCACCACAGGAGTGAGCCCAGTGCCGCCAGGGCAGCCACGATGGCGGCGATGCGCAGCACGGAGCCCAAACCGGGGTAGATGCGGACCGGCGGGCGCGCCGCGGCCAGACTTGTGCCGGGACTGCCTTTCACGAGTGATTCCGAAGACAGGACGAGGGTGCGGGTGGGGAACCATTGTTCCTGCCCGGTCCGGTCATGCCAGGTGATGGCCATGGGGGCAATGCGATAACGGGTGGCCGCCCGGGGCGTCAGTCGCACATGGCGCTCGCGCACCAGACTGCCATTGCGGGCCATCGGCGGGTCAGCGTAGTCGCCTGCCACCGTAAACCCGGTCAGTCGGTCCTCGATGGCGGGTAACTTGACCAGGATGTTGCTCGGCGCCTGGATCTGGATCGTCAGCAGGGTGTCCCGGTCGAGTCGGACAGTGGGGGGCATGGCGCTCAGTTGCACGGAGACGGGGCCGGACGAGGCGAACGAGACGACAGGATTTGTGGAGGCGGGGTCGCCCGCGGCCGGTGCGGCACGCCGGTCGCACGCGGTGGTCCCCATCATGATGGCGAGGGCGCAGACAGAAAGCATGAAAGGCTGAATGGCGGGAGGGACGGCGTGTCGCCGTCCGCGGCGCGCAACATGCGCGCCCTCCCCAGGGTGGACTTTGGGCGATGGGGTCATGGGCTTCATCCCCGTGCGGCCCTCACCTGGCGTTGCCGGAACAGTTTGTGGACTTCATCGGCAAACGGCCGGGCCGTGTCCAGGAAGAGGGCGTCGGCCCGGAGTTTGCGGAATTGACGGGTCAGGGCCTCGGTTTCCTGCGCCGCGGCCGCGGCGAATGCCTCGCGCAGGGCGCGGGAGGACGTATCGAGCAGGATCACCTCGCCGGTTTCGGGGTCCTGGACTTCAAGCAGTCCGGCGTCGGGCAGGGCGTTCTCGCGGGGGTCCCCGACGCGGCAGCAGATCACGTCGTGCCGACGGGAGGCCACGCGCAGTTCGCGTTCATAATCCCTGGCCATGAAATCCGAGATCAGGAACACCACGGCGCGTCGCTTCTGCACCTGGCTCAGGAAACGCAGTGCCCCGGCAATGTCGGTGCCCCGGC
Organism: uncultured Verrucomicrobiota bacterium; assembly: GCA_964611575.1. Taxonomy (GTDB): domain Bacteria; phylum Verrucomicrobiota; class Kiritimatiellia; order CAIKKV01; family CAITUY01; genus CAITUY01. Next base: position 8,296 of record CAZTAJ010000031.1, on the reverse strand, counting down.
GCGTTTCCTCCGCCGCAAGCACCTCGCGCACCAGCCGCATGGCGGCCGTGCGGCCTTTGCGGGGCGGGATGGATTTCTCGATGCGGTCGCTGAACAGGATCAGCCCCACCTTGTCCTGGTTCTTGATGGCCGACAGCGCCAGGAGACAGGTGATCTCGGCGGCGAGTTCCGCCTTGGGACGGCTCCCCGAGCCGAAGGATTGAGACCCCGAGACGTCCACGAGGAAGACGATGGTGAGTTCCCGTTCCTCGCAGAACCGCTTCACATACGGGTGGCCCATACGGGCCGTGACATTCCAATCGATCGAACGGATGTCATCGCCGGGCACATACTCGCGAACCTCGTCAAACTCGATCCCATGGCCCTTGAACACCGAGTGGTATTCGCCGGATAGATGCTCATCGACCAGCCGGTTCGTCACGAGCCGGATGCGGCCGACCTGCTTCATCAGGGCTTTGACATCAACAGGCATGGAAGGAGGCGATGAAGGGTTCAGGGTTCAGGGTTCAGGGTTCTGAAAACGGCGTTCAGTGTCCGGGCTTCAGCGAACATGGTTCGTGCTGTGGTCATGAAGTGCTGGTCCTGAACCCTGAACCCTATTCTTCCCCCCCTCATGGGACGGGCAGTTGATTCAGGATCTTGCCGATAATATCCTCGCTCTTGAGCTCCTCGGCTTCCGCCTCATACGTCAGGATGATGCGGTGGCGGAGGATGTCATAGGCGATTTCCTTCACGTCCTGAGGCGTGGCATACGCGCGACCGTGCATCAGGGCGTTGGCGCGGGCGGCCATGTTCATGTAGATGCTCGCGCGCGGCGAGGCTCCGTACTGGATGGCGTGCGCCAGGTCGAGGTGATAGTCGGCCGGTTTACGCGTGGCCTGGACGATATCGAGGATGTAGTCGCCCACCTTTTCGTCGCAGTACACCTGGTCCAGGATGTCGCGCATCGTCAGGATCTGCGCGGCGCTCATCACGCTGTTGACGGCGATATCGGTCTTGCGGGTGAACCGGTTCATGATGCGGCGTTCGTCGTCCTTCGACGGGTAATCCACGCGGTACTTGAGCATGAAACGGTCAATCTGGGCCTCGGGCAGGGGATAGGTGCCTTCCTGCTCGATGGGGTTCTGGGTGGCCATGACCATGAACGGCTCCGGCAGGGGATAGGTCTTGTCGCCAATCGTGACCTGGTGCTCCTGCATGGCTTCGAGCAAGGCCGATTGGACTTTGGCCGGGGCGCGGTTGATCTCGTCGGCCAGCAGCAGGTTGGTGAAGACCGGGCCCAGGCGCGGCGCAAAACTGCCCTCGCGCGGATTGTAGATCATGGTGCCGATGACATCGGCCGGCAAGAGGTCGGGCGTGAAACTGATGCGCTGGAACTTCAGGCCCAGCGACTGGGCCATCGTCTTGACGGCTGTGGTTTTGGCCAGGCCGGGCACGCCTTCCAGAAGGATGTGCCCGCCGGTGATCAGGGCGATCATGAGCCGGTCGAGGAGTCGTTCCTGGCCGACCATGACCTTGTTGACCTCCTGGCGGACGCCCTCGATGGCGGCTTTTTGTTCGTTGATCAGGTTCGTGGTATGGGCGATATCCGGGTTCATGGGTGTCCTCGTGTTACTTGGATTCGGCTGACGGCGCCGTGGCGGTCACGGGCACGGCATTGGTGGGCAGGGGCAGGGGTTTGTCCTTCAAAAGCTCGTCGGGCGGGGCCAGCAGCGTGGAGACCTGGTCATCGGCGAGCAGATAGACCCACGGGCTCAGCTTCGCGTTCAGGGTCCTGGCCTCGGATTCTGTTTTGCGGTTCTCGTCGACTTTCGCCTGTGCCGCAGCCACCGCATTCGTATCGGTGGCGGACACGGCCGTCGTGGGCGGCGCGGCGAACGTCACGGTCACGCTTGCATAACGGCGCGTGTCGTTCGTGGGCGTGGCCCCGAGGCTCAGCGTATAGATCGTGCCCTTCGTGGTCACGGCCTTGCAGGCGACCGGCTTATCCAGGCCGGTGACGGCCGGGGCGAGGGCGGGATCGGCCACGTCGTCGAAACGCAGGTAACCCAGTGCGCCGGTCAGTCGGGACACCTTGTCGGCATCGACTTCCTTGCCGGCAGGCACGTCCTTGAGCGTGAGTTCGCCGCCCGTGGCCGGACGTTCCAGACGGATCGCGCCGTGGGTCTCGCCGGTGACGTCGATGGAGACGAGGTCGGCGCCGATGACGTTGAGGAATTCCTGGTCGATCCAGTCGCGGTCCGCGGCGCCCAACTCGGAAAGCATATCGGCGACCAGGTACACCTTGGTGTCGTCGACGGCCACAAATTTGCCGTCAGGATAGCCGCCCATGCCCGGAGGGGTGTCGGCCGCGCCCGGGCGGCTGTGGTCCTTGCCGAGGCGCAGGGCGGCCAGCGGCGAGCCGTCGGCCGCCTTGAGTTCCACGACGGTGGCGCGCGCGTCCTTGTTGGTTGAAGCGGCGGGCAACAGGTGCAGGTCGGCCAGTTGGGCGGGCGTGATGCGCATGACCTGCCCGACTTTCAGGTCGGCCAGTTTGCGCAGGGCATCGCTCACCTTGCCGAAGTCGGCGCGGTAACCATACCGGCCCGGCACGCGCCACGTGCCGTCCACGCGGCTGACGACCGCGACGCCGCCCGGCGAGTGCACGGCAATCGACGCGACGTCGTTCACTTTATCAGCGAGTCCCGGCAGGACCTTGTCGCCGAGACGCGCGACGCCGGGGAGGGGTTTGCTTCGGTTGGAGGACCACTTGGCCAGGCCGACGAGCACGACGGCCACGACCACCAGAGCGAGCAGGTGCTTGATTTTCACGTTTGTATCTCCTTGATGTCAGGGTTGTTGCGGATGGAGTCCGGGCTTCCTATGCCGCACGGGGTTTGAGACGGCGGACCAGCCAGAAAGCAATGCCGGCGAGACCGACGAGAAGCGGCACCAGGGCGATGTTGATCAGTTTCACCTTCATCCCGAGCGCTTCGATGCCCTCCCGGAGATTGCGGCGTACCTGCTTGAGTTCCTGCTTCGTCTTCAGGGTCTCCGCCTTGAACCGTTCGATTTCCCGGGCTTGCTCGGGGCTGAGCACGTAACGCTGCTTGTCGTCTTTCTGACGCTGCAGTTCCGCCATGCGCTGCTCGGTGTCGACCAGCCTCTTCTCGATGAGTTGTTCCTGGGCGAGCCAGCGTTCCTGGGCCTGCGCCTGCAGTTCCAGGACGCGTGTGAAGGGGCGGAAGGTGCGGCCGCGGCAGCGGATGCCCATCAGGTCTGAACTGCCGGCCACCTGGTCGACCGTGTTCGCCATCAGGCTCACGTTGTCGTTGATCGGCTGGAAGCCCGCATAGCCCAGGAAGTTCATCTCCTGCACACAGAAGTCGTTCGCCAGCAGATCGACATCGGCCACCAGGATTACGTTGCCGCCGGCCTTGGCCACGGCGAGGTGGCTGGCGTCGGCCGACGCGACGTCGTTCGTGTCGCCGGAGGGATCGCGGGGCGCGCCCTCGGGGAAGGCGGTCTTGAACGTACCCTGGATCCGGACGGCGAGGCTGAGTTTCTCGTGTCCGCTCTTGAACTGCCGTTTGAAGGCATTGGGATCGAACTGGGCCATCATGGCGTCGGTCAGGCCGCTCTGCTCCGAGGTGGTGAGCAGGGGGGTGACCTTCAGTCCCTCGGCGGCGTCGCTGGAGAAAGCGCCGGCCATGACCATCATCAGCGAACTCAGCGGCGCGGTCATGACGTCGTCCTTGTTCAAGTTGTCCTTGCGCAGGCTGAGGTAGAGCGGGCTGTACTCAACGGTGTTGTTGCGGCCGCGCAGGGGGGTGGTGGCCTGGAGATCGGCCACGATCTTGCCGGCGTCGTACCTGACGCCCCAGGCCTCGAACAGGCGGCCGAGATCGGACGAGCGTTTCGGCATGCTGAAGCCGCCCATCGGGTCGGCCGAGGCCGAGTCGGAGACGCAGAAGGGATCGACGAAGGCGAGCAGATGGCCGCCGCGCAGGACGAACTGGTCGAGCGCGTAGAGCGTCTTCTCGCTCAGGTCCTTCGGATGCACGACCATCAACGCGCCGACAGCGTCATCGATGCGGTCGGCCGTCACGGGGATCGAGCGCACCTCGTAGTCCTGCTGCAGGTCGCGGAAGCTGGCCCAGGCCGGTTGCTGCTGCGGCCGCTGGCCGGGCATCATCATCGGCATGGGCGCCGAGCCCAGCACGGGCAGGCTGCTCATGACGCCTAGAACCGGCTTCCGGGCCGTCGCCACGCGATGAATCAAGCGCGTGAGCGAGTACTCCAGCAGTTCCTCGTTCCGCGGATCGATGACCGGGATGGAGGCCTGGGTTTCGCCGCAGGTGGCGACTACGCCCAGGTAGAGCGGGGTGCCGGTCTGGGGAATGGCCTGGCCTTCCAGCCCATAGCGCTGGGCAAGATCTTCCTCCTCGGAGTCCGGCTTCGGGTCATACTTCTCCAGCACCACGCGGCCGCCGCCGGCCAACTCGTATTCCCGCAGCAAGTCATCCACCTGTTGGGCGAACTGTTTGATGGGGCCGGGCACGTCGGGCGCACTGCTGGTGTAGAAGAACATCAGCGTCACGTTGCGGTCCAGCTTGCCCAGCACCTTGCGCGTGCCGTCGGTGAGCGTGTACAATTTCTCCTCGGTCAGGTCTTGGCGGAGCCGGAAAGTGCCGACGATCACATTGACGGCCACCAGGATCACCAGCAGGACGATCAGGCCGACGACGCTTCCGCTCAGTTTCCAGAATCCGTATGTCTTTGTTTTCGTATCCATCGAATCACCTCATCCTCTCGTCAGATTGTTTCGGGCGGATCACGCCGCCTTGCGGTTGTCCAGCACCAGGTGCGTCGCGAAGAGCATGAACGTCATCACGCTGGCGTAGTACACCAGGTCGCGGAGATCGATCACCCCGCGCTGGATCGACTCGTAGTGTGGCATGACGCTGAACGATGACACGGCGCGCACGATCCATTCGAGCCAGGGCCGGTCGTTGGCGACGCGCACGAGCAGATCGGTCACCGGCGGCCAGCCGGCGATCACCAGAAAGAAACAGATCACGACCGACAGCACGAAGCTGATCACCTGGTTGCGGGTCATGGCCGAGGTCAGCATGCTGACGGCCAGGTACGTGCCGGCCAGGAGCAGGCTTCCCAGATAGCCGGTGAGCGCCACGCCCAGGTCCGGACTGCCCAGGTACATCGTCGTCAGCAGCACAGGGAAGGTCAGGGCCAGCGCGATGCCAAGGAACAGCCAGGCGGCCAGGAACTTGCCCAGGATAGCCTGGCCAAGCGTCACCGGCATGGTCAGCAGCAGCTCGATTGTGCCGGCGCGCCGTTCTTCTGCCCACAGGCGCATGCCCGCGGCGGGCACCAGGATCAGGTAGATCCAGGGGTGCCAGAAGAAGAACCCGCGCAGGTCGGCGGTGCCGTTCTCGTAGAACCGGCCGACGGCAAACGTCAGGAAGCCGGCGAGGGCGAGAAAGACGATCAGGAACACATACGCGACCGGCGACTCGAAGTACGAGCGCAGTTCGCGTTTGAAGATGGCCTTGGTGGTTTGAATCGAATGCATGGTGATGAACTCCTTGTTCAACCCGCCTTGCGGGGTTGTTCGTCGCCGAGGGTCAGGTCGCGGAACACGTCGTCAAGCCGTCCCGAACGGCTGCGGGCCTTCAGTTCGGCCGGCGTGCCGTTGGCCACGATGGCGCCGCGCGCAATGATGATGGCGCGCGTGCAGACAGCCTCGACCTCCTCGAGGATGTGTGTGGAGATGACGATGACCTTCTCCGCGGCCATTTCGCGGATCATGGAGCGCACCACGTGCTTCTGGTTCGGATCCAGTCCATCGGTCGGTTCATCCATGATCAGGATGGGCGGGTCGTGAAGGATGGCCTGGGCGAAGCAGACGCGCTGCCGGTATCCTTTGGAAAGGGTCGCGATCGACTGATGTCGCACGGCGGTCAGGTGGGCCTTCGCGACAGCGGCGTCGACGCGGGACTTGCGTTCGGCGCCCCGGAAGCCGCGCACCTCGGCGATGAACCGCAGGAATTCCTGCACGGTCATGTCGCCGTAGCCCGGCGCGTTTTCGGGCAGGTACCCGATCTGGGTCTTGGCGCCGATGGGGTCTGCCGTAATGTCGTGTCCGTTCACGATCGCCGTGCCCGACGTGGGCGGCAGAAAGCCGGTGATCATGCGCATCGTGGTGGACTTCCCGGCTCCGTTGGGCCCCAGGAAGCCGAGCACTTCGCCTTTCTGTACCGTGAAACTGATTCCGCGCACCGCGTGAATCGGCCCGAATCGTTTATGCAGGTCTCGAACATCTAGCATGTTGCCTCTCCTCTATGGTGTCCATAACCTCTCAAATCACCGGCACACGCCCGGGATCCTGCTCGCCGGGCCTGGTTTTCGGCACGACGACGCGCAGCACATCGTCCTGGTACGTGGCTTTCACGTTGTCCGGCCGCGGATCGGCCCGCGGCAGGCGCAGGCGCCGTTCAAACCGGCTGGTTGTTCGCCCGCGCCATGCGTCATGGGCGCGGTCGCCGGACGCGTCCTCGTGCCGCTCGGCGACAATATCCAGCAGCGTTCCGTCCAAGGCGACTCGGAGCGATGAGCGGTCGAAACCCGGGAGCTGCACGGTGACCTCGTACGCGTCGCCCGTGTCGCGGATGCCCAACCCCGGGGTAATGGCCAGATCGGACCACCCATCCTCGAATCCCATCGACCAGGCGTCAGGGGACGGGGCGACGCCCGCAAACATGGCGTCGATCTGCTGCCGCATATACTGCATATGGCGGATGGGGTCAAGGAAGGCGCTGTTCGCGGCGGGCACATTCGACGCGGTCGCCTCGGACGGGGCGGGGGATGGCGCCACGTGGAGGGCGTCCTCGAACATGCGGTTGATCCGCGCGTGCATATGTTCGATCTGGTGGAGTTCATCCCACACGGTGTCCGGCGTCACGGGCGCCGTCGCGGCAGGGCTCGCAGACCGGAAACGGTCAGTCAGGCGGACCCACCATGACCGGCCTTGCGAGGCGGAGGGGCGGTGATGCCAGCCGGGGCCCGGCGCCTGCCGCTGGACCAGGATGGCCAGTTGCAGCAGCACGATCACCGCCAGCAAAATCGCAATGGCGGCCAGCAACCGGCCATGTCGGGTTGATTGTGCACTTTCCATCGGTGAAGAAGACTTAGCAGCGGGTGTGCCAAGACAGTCCAGGCGCGCGAATCTGCCTGATTCCAAGCCGCCGGATGCCATTGTCGCAGGTCAACACGGGATGATTTGCCTGACAACCGGACAAAATGTCCGACCGTGGGACAGGCTGTCGCACAGACCTCCTCTTTTCCATTGCCCTGAGTCGGAACGAGCCATACGGTACAGGCAGACGTCCGTGGGACTTGGCGGTCGATGGCTTGAAGGCGATCGGCGGCGGCGCGGCGAAGATGGGCGCGGGCGCGGTGGATGCGCTGAAGTCGGTGGGTGACGGGAAGTTGGGTGAAGGGGCCAAAGCGATAGGGCAGGGCGCCACCCAGGTGGGCGGGGCCGCGGTGGAAGGCGTGAAGAAGGTGGGTACTGCATTGAGCGGACTTGTGGGCGGGACTGAAACCAATGCTCCGGCGACCAATAAATAGGGATTGCCTGTATTTCCACCCTTTCTCTTGAACCCTGCTGCGCCACGCTGTAACTTTCACCCTTAGGCAACATCTGTAGGGATATAAGACCGTTTCAGAAGAGTCCCATGCCCAACCTGCGCCAGATCCTCAATCCAGTTCCCTAAACGCATACACCCATGTTCGAACAAGCCTTCCGCAACATTGACGATGTCCTCCGCAAGGAAGCCGGCTGCACCACCGAGCTCGATTACACCGAGCAATCCTCCTGGCTGCTCTTCCTCAAGTACCTCGCCGGCCTCGAAGCCGACAAAGCCACCGAGGCCGCGCTCAATGGCAAGAAATACTCCTACATCCTCGATAAGCCCTTCCGCTGGGAGACCTGGGCCGCGCCCAAGGGCAAGGACGGCAAACTCGACCACAACGCCGCCCTGACCGGTGACGACCTGCGCGATTTCGTCAACGCCAAGCTCTTTCCGTACTTGCACGGGTTCAAGCAGCGGGCCACCGGGCCGGACACCATCGAGTACAAGATCGGCGAGATCTTCGGGGAGATCAAAAACAAGATCCAGAGCGGCTACAACCTGCGCGAGATCATCGATCACATAGACGAACTCCGCTTCCGCTCCCAGTCCGAGAAGCACGAGCTCTCGCACCTCTACGAAGCCAAGATCAAGAACATGGGCAA
>CAZTAJ010000030.1:0-38950 GCA_964611575.1 uncultured Verrucomicrobiota bacterium | reverse complement strand
CGGCCATGTGCGATTGCGCGCCGGACAACATCTCGATCGACGAGAATATCCCGCTTGATGCCGTCCGCACCCTGTGCGTCGCGCGCAAGATCAGCTTCGGCGGCAATATCCAGCTCACCACCGTGCTGCTGCTCGGCACGCCTGAGGACGCCCAGCGCAACGCGCTCGCGTGCCTGGAGATCGGCGGCGACACGGGGTTCGTGCTGGCGCCCGGCTGCGACCTGCCCTATGCCACGCCGCCCGCCAATCTCGAGGCCATCACCAAACTCGTCCGCGATCCCTACGAGCGCGAGATCCTCAAAGCCACCGCCGTCACCAGCGCCCAGAAGGAGGTCCTCGACATGCGGGACTACGGGCAGAGCGACCGGATCATTGTGGACATCATCACGCTTGATTCCGAGGCTTGCGCGCCCTGCCAGTACATGGTGGAGGCCGTCCGGAAGGTGACGCCGGAGTTCGAGGGCATCGTCGAGTGGCGCGAGCACAAGATCAAGTACCGCGAATCGCTGGTCTTCATGACCTCGCTCATGGTCCGCAATATCCCCACCATCTGCATCGACGGCCAGATCACCTTCGTCTCGCGCATCCCCGCCCGCGATGAACTGATCGCCGCCATCCAGCACCGCATCGTCGAGAAGACGCGCATCAAGATCAAACGGCGGCGCTCCTCCCTCTTCATCCTGGGCGATGGCGGCAAGGAGTGCAAACTCATCAAAGCCAACGCCAGGAAGGCCGTCACGGAACTCGGCGCCGACACGGATATCGTGATGCTCACCGACACGGAAAAGATCCTGTCCTACGGGGTCAGCCCGGTCATGCTGCCCGCCGTGGTCGTGGCCAAATACCAGGTCAAGTCCACGCGCGCCGTCCCCGAGGTCGCCATCATCAAGGAATGGATCAAGGACTGAAGGATGCCCCCCCTCCCCCCCATCCCGCTCCTGATCCTGACAGGGTACCTGGGCGCGGGAAAGACCTCCCTGCTTAATCACCTGCTCGGGTTGCCGTCCATCCGCCGGCGCAACCCGGCGTTGATCATCAACGAATTCGGATCCATCGGCATCGACGGCCAGAAGGTCGTGCCGGGGGCGTGGACGACCTTCGAGATCAACCGCGGCAGCATCTTCTGCATCTGCATCAAGACGGATTTCGTCAGGACCCTGACGACCATCGCCGACGACCTCCGGCCCGGCCTGGTGATCGTCGAGGCAACAGGGGTGGCGGATCCCTGCGACATCGAGCAGTTCCTGGAGGTGCCGACGCTCGCCGGGCGCTTCCGGGTTGAGGCGTCGGTGTGCGTGATCGATGCCGCCGGGTTCACCCGCATCGCGGCATTTCTGCAGGCGGCCCGCCGCCAGGTGCTGTGGTCCGACGGGCTGGTCATCAACAAGACCGACCTGGTGCCCCCCGCCGATCTCGACGTTCTGGGCAAGGTGCTGGCCGGCCTGAATCCACGGGCGCCACAGATCGCGGTCACCCGGGGGCGCGTTACCGACGAGTTCCTGCAAAGCCTCAGGCACGAGCGCCGCCCGGCGGCGGCGGTGGAACGGCCGCCGGACAACCTCGTGTCCGTATCGCTGCAGACCGACCGCGTGGCGGAACGCGCCGCGTTCATGGACGCCATCCGCGCACTGGGCGAGCGGCTGTTGCGCCTCAAGGGGACCGTGCAGTTCCCGGATGGACGCGTGTTCGTGGAGGTGGTAAATGGGCGGGTGACGGAAGCCGATCCCCCGGCCGGCCTGACGGCGACCACATTCACGGTCATCGGCTGGCAGGTGTCACGCGAAGCATTGGGGGCGGCATTCCGACGCACGTGGGGCGAGCACGCCTGAAACGACCCAAGGAGGGTTCCCGATGACTGACTTGTCAAAGACGGTGTGTTTGCGCACGGGGCTGACGCTCAGCCTCCTGGCGCTGGCGGGCTGCCGAACCGGCGGCGACCCGGGCCTTCCGAAACTCGCGCTGACCCATGCCATGGGCATGATGCCGGCGGTCACCTGGTATGCCGCCAACGGCCTGTTCCCCCTCACCGACTACGCACGGACCAAGGGGCCGAATGAGTTCTCCCTTCAATATGGGGGCTCACGACGCACCCAGGGTCTCGGCTTCTTCTATGGCTTCCTGCGCCGGGACTCGACCTACGACTTCAACGCACCCTATCAAGTCTGGCTGGACCGCAAACAAACCGCGAAACACCCGGACTTTGTGCCGCGCAACCCGGGCTACATGGAAGACCGCTATCTCTGGGACCTCGAAATGGCCGAGGAAATGGGTCTCGACGGCTTCGGTCTCTGCCTGTCCGGCAATGAGCCCTCCTATACGCATGCCGTGCATTGGTTCACAACGCTCGAGAAGATGATCAAGACGCGGCCGGCGACGCACCTGCGGCTGACCCTGGCCATCTGCGGGGATGACCTGCCCACGACCGCCAACCCGCAGAAGTACGCCTGGCTGAAGAAATTCATGGCGGAATTCGGTAACAGTCCGGCTTGGCTGAGACACAACGGCCGCCTCGTCCTGATGGGATATCACAGCCAGATTTCCTGGGACGCAAAGACCGGGAGCGACCCCGCGCAGATCCGGGACGCCATCGCCCGGCACAAGGTGCTATTCGCCGGTTTGGGCATCGACCCGATCTTCATCTTCGACGGGCCCGAGTACGTGCCCAAGGGGGCCACGCCACAAACGCTCCAGACCGTGGCCGACCTGGTGTGCGATCACTTTGCCGGGTACTCCTGCTGGGGCGGAGTGATCCCGGAGGAGACCTATCGGATGAACTACCCGGCCATCGCCGAAACGGTGAACCGCCGCGGCAAGACCTGGATGATGCCGATTCTCGACATTCACAGCGGGGTCGACCAGTTCTACCGCAGCGAGCCGGGCGTCGAGCGGCTGCTCGGCACCTGGGATTTCGCCGCGCAAACCCGCGCGCGGGCCGTCCAGTTGGTCACCTGGAACGATACCGCCGAAGCCACCGGCTTCCAGCCGACGATCTCTTTCAACTACGCCCTCTGGGGGCTGACCGCCAAATTCATCCACCGATTCAAGACCGGCGATTTCCCCCCGTCGAGGGAGGACGAACTCTTTCTCTTCTACCGCAAGTACCACGCCGACGCCGACCCCCGCCTCTACCCACGGGCCACCGTCGAACGCGACAAGGACAAGTGGGGCGAGACCGACGACATGCTGCACGTGATCGCGTTCGCGGTGGCTGACGGTACGCTGGAGGTAACCGGCACGGCCGAGGGAACCTCCCGGCGGCCGCTGCGGAAGGGGTTCAACGAGTTCAAACTGGTCACGGCCATCGATCGCGAGATCGCCGCGCACGTGGTCCGCGGCGGAAAGGTGATCCACACCGTCGTCTCGCCGGAGCGGGTCACTGACCGCCCCTACCGGGAAGACCTCCTGCCGTGGGGCTGGAGTTCCGCTTGCCGCAGGTTATACGACCGCGACTTTGGAACGAATTTCTACCCGATCTCCTACTACTCGCAGCGCTACAACGACGGCATCCCGGACTGGTTCCGCCTGCACTACTTCGGCACGACCGAACTGCGGGCGGGGCTTCGGGCCACCGATGACCCGGACAAAGACGGCATCGACAACCTGCACGAGTATCTTATCGAGGAGAGCCCGATCGCGACGAACCCCGTTTATGCGGCCGGCTTCCGCTGGGACGAGTTCGCGCAGGCGCTGCGGCCCGTGCCCAACCAACCCCGCCCCATGCGCATCAACCTCAATCCCTTTCCGGATAAGAACGGGAAACTCGTGCACGGCTTCCTCTATGCCACGAATGCGGTCTTCGACGGCGTCTATCCCTGGATGGTGAAGTGGAACAACGAAGTGCCCGGGGTGCCGACCGGCTGGACTTTCCGAACGGGGGTGCGCCAAAACTACTTCCTGACCACTACGGGGGCCATCGGCATGCGCGTGCTCCAGGATTGGTCGGGCATCTACCGCTTCTGGACGCCCGTCGCCGGCACGGTCGGAATCACCTGCATGTTCCAGGGGGCGTCAAGCAAGGTCGAGGTCCTGATCAAAAAGGGGTCGAAAACGCTCTTCCAGGCCACGGTTGAACCGGGCCGGACGGTGAACGCGGCAGTGGACGTCACCCTGCAACGGCGGGACGCGGTTGACTTCATCGTCCACGCCAGTGGCGGGACGCCAGCCACGGCGGAACTCAGGCCGGAGATCGTCCTCCGCTAAACTCTGACCTCAACTCACTGGCGTCCCACAGGGACGCCGAGACTGTAGGCTATAGGCTGTAGACTGTAGGAAATCCAATATCTTCTGCTCAATTGCGCTCAAAGGCATTTATGGTTCATTGTTTCCGCTTTTGTTCGCATCTACCTACAGCCTACAGCCTAAACTGCTTCAGCCTTGGCGTCCTATGGGACGCCAAGCCCTACTCCACAACCAGCAGGCGGAACTGGTACTTGTCGATGTAGATCGGCCAGAAGGTGTTGGGCAGGGGCGTCTTGCCCTCCTTGACATCCTTTTGAACGCCGATCGGTTCGTCGTTCTCCACATCGGTGCACTTCTTGGCCGGCTTGCCGAGCAGGGCGTCGGTGACAACGAGGTTCTTCTCGACGGGCGTCGGGCCGTAGTTGGCCAGCACCAGCATGGCCTTGCCGGTCTTGTGGTTCTTGTAGATCGTGCACTGGACATTCTTGAGGACCTCAAGCTGTTCCTTCTCCCCCTCATCCGCAAACTCGCTTGCGGCAATCTTGCCGGCATCCAGGCCGATCCGCCAGAGGTGGCGGCTGCGCCAGTAAGGAATGAACTCGGTGGTGTCGTTGTCCTCGTAGTACCCGAACTCCTCCAGCGCCTTCACGATCTTGTGATACGGATACTTGTTGGCATGCCGACCCAAAGCGCTCCCAAGGTCATGCAGCAGGGCGTTGCCGAGGACGGAGCGGTCGAGGATCGGGTTGGCTCCCGCCCTCGGAACGGCCAGCGACCCCGCGTGATAGCCGTCGCGGTAGGAGACATCGTGCATGAAGTAGCCGTTCAGCCCGGTGTAGTTGTTGGCGCAGAACCGCACCTCGTCGAGGCTCCAGTATTCCATGTGCGGCGAGCCGCCGGTATAACTGGCGGCGCCCTCCCAGTTGATCTCATCCCGCAGGAAGAACTCCGCCAGCGCAGCCTGGATCCCGCCATAGGTCGCACTCGTGCTTTGGATGCCCTTGGTGAAACCCTCCGGGACGCGGCCCGCCACGGCAAACACGCGCATCAGGCGCTTGAGCATCTGGCGCGGGTAATAGTAATGGAACGCATACTGCTTGCTGCCGCCGGCGTGATACTTGCCCTTGGGCAGATAGTAGGCGTTGCCGATCACCACGTCCAAGTCCTCCTCGCCGAAGAACGGGGAGTCCCACCAGTAGCCCTGCTGGCCGCCCAGCCGAACCTGCCGGCTGCGCCAGTACAAGGCGCATTCGGCCATGGAGGGGCCCCAACTCCAGCCGACATCCGTGTTGAGCAACAGCGTGTCGTTGGCCCGACCCGTGATGGGGTGAACCGGGGATTCGCCGCGCAGGTTCGGGTTGGGCTGGAAGTCCGTCTGTCCCAGCCATTCCCCCGCATAGCATAACTCGCGCAGGCCCGGCATGTCGAAACAGACCATGTTCGCCGTCGTGTAGCTGCGCGGGACAATCGGTTTGGGGATGAACTTCGCGTAGTCCTCCTCGTGATTCAGGTGAATCGAGTAGCTCGTGCTGCCATCGGCCAGAGTCGGGCCGCCGCCCACGCCCTCGTATTTCCAGTTCAGCGTGCGGTGGTTCTTTGATTTCGGTTTGTTCGGATTGCAGGTCAGGTAGAACTGGACATGTTTCTCCTCCGCCACGGGGCCGGGCTCGTTCACGAAGAAGATGCGCAGGGTGAGTTCGCCGCTCTCGGCGCGTTCAATCTGCGCTGCGGGCTTGTCCTTGATCAGGTTCATGCCCTGGTCCGTGGAACACGTCCAGGTAAAGGCCCGATCGCCGCTGCCCATCATGATGAGGGGCACGAAATTGCCGTAGAACAGTTCGCGCGACTGCATGTCGTCCTTGCTGTTCCAGATGATCTTGTCCTTGCGCTGGAGAATCTTGCCGTTGTTGCGCTGGAACATGCGGCCGCCCTGGAAGCCGAACAGGTCGATCGGTTTGCCGTTGAAGTCCATCACCAGTTCCAGCGAATCCACCGGCTCCTTGCCGGTCTTGTACCAGAGATCGTAGGTCATGAAGCCGTCGCAGTCATATTGCACACGGCTGCGCATCGTCACCGGTCCGGTCTTGCCGCTGCCTTCGAACGCCATTTCGCTCTTCCGGTCCAGCGTGCGTTTCATCTCGCCGGCCGGTTCATACGAAAACCGCTTGTCCTTGACCGTGGCCTCGAACCGCATGGGGGCCCGGAACTGCGGGCCGAAATTGGGGTTCTTGCCTTTGAACGCGATCTGCGCCGGCAGGCCGCCAGAACCCACGGTGATGTCGTGCATCAGGGTGGCCGCCGTCTTATTGGTGGCATTCCACACCATCGGAATGTACGGCTCCCAGACCGTGTCCTCCAAGCCCTCCTGGCTGTTCTCCCATGGGAAGCTCTTCTGCTCGAAAGTGCCGCTCTCCTGATCCGACACGATCTTCTTGTTGGCGTCATAGAGCAGGCAGACGGTCTTGTACATGCCCGGCTTGAGCTTGGCGAACCGCATGACCCCGTGACCGACCCGACCGCCGAAGGTCTTGGCGTCCGGATGCTCATACGGCTTTTCCAGCGCGAAGGTCATGGACTGAACTTCGTCTCCATTGTCCGTCACGAGTCTGACCTTGGCTTCGGTAGCGCCCTTGACGGCCTCGGAGACACCGTAGACATCGGTGTCCACGGTGACGAACACGGCGTTCGTGCTGGCGTAGTACTGGAAGCGATATTCAAACGGCTTGCGCGGCGCCCGCGAGAACTTCATGCCATCGATGAAGTGCTCCTTGAACCCGGTAATGCCGTCCACGTGATGGAAGGGCGTCAGAATGGACCGGTAGACAGCCATCCCGCTGAGGGTCCGAATATCCACCCACAGCGCATCGCCCTTCGGGGTCACGCCAATCTTGCCCTTCTTGATCCGGATATTCTTGACCTCGCCCGGCAACAGGTCGACAAACCCCTCCTCCTCGTTGGCCAGGATGAGTTCGGAGTCGTTCTCGATATAGAACCCCACCTTGACGGTCTCGCTGCGCTCGCCGTAGTTCTTGAGCTGAATATGCAGATTCACCTGGTCACGCATCACCGGCCCGAGGGTTTCCACCTGGGCCGACACACCCTTGGAGTCGAAGATCATACGCATGGAGTTGATCCCCCATCCGCCGGGCGTGGTGGCGGAGAAGAGCCGCGACCAACCGCCCACCCCGCCGATGGCCCGGGAGCCCCAATGCCGCCAGATGGTTCCATCGCGAATGGGGAGCGGGAGGACCGGATTGCCCTTCGCATCGTTGCCGGCGTATTCCGCCACCCGCATGCTCGCGAGCGGGAACTTCATTTCGGTGACCCACCAGTTCTCGTCCCACTTGCCTTCCATGACCAGACTGCTTTCAAAACCGTACTCCAGGTCGTTCTCCGTCCTCATGAAGTCGCTGTAGGTGTTGATGGGATTCTGCATCCACTTGAAGAAGGTCGCGTGCGGCGCCGTGGTGGATGAAGGCAGAATCTGGAACTCCACGTGGTCGTCCAGAAGCAACCCGTAGTCCGGGTGCCCATCCACATCCTTGTACTTGCCGCGGCACTTGAGCCAGGCGCCCTTGGGAAAGACGGGGGACTTGTGGGCAAAGTAGAAGTTGTCCTTGTCATAGGCCATGTAGAATTGCGCCTGCTTTTCCTCGATGGCCAGATACAGGAAATTGTTGAAGCTGTAGTCCTGCCAGAAACCGGTGTAACACGCGGCATCCTCCCACTCCCTGGGGTCGAGTTGGCCGTCAATCTTGGGCGGCGTTTTCATGAAGGGAATGCGGAGCAACGGATTGGGCACCCGCTCCGCCACCTCAGCGGAGGTGGGCATCGACTCGCGGGCTTCTTCCGCCACAACGCCAGCCGACATCAATATGGCGCAAACGCCCACACATACCCCGCCCCACACCGGCCCTTGGTTCTCGTGCATACTTGCTCCTCTGATGATAACGGCTCACTGGGCAGGCACTGACCCAGTGCTGCCCATGGATCGATTCACCATGTCTACCATTCATCCTGATAATGGCAATCTGTTTCCAAAAACTCAATGGACCAGGTAACGCCGCCATCCGGACCGGTCCTATTCCGCCTCCCAGAAAAGGATCGGATAGCCGCTCTCCCTGTGGCACACTCTGACGGTGTTCTCATGCGGCCAAATGACACGCGTCAAGAGAGGCCTGGAATTCCGGCGCCGTCTCGGAGCATCGCAAGATCGTAAGCGGAAGCGCAAACCATGAAAAGGCTATTCTGGGTCATGATCGGAGCGTTATGCGGCAGCGCCATCGGCACACAGGCGGCAGCGCCGGCCCCCGCCCTCGCAACGAATATCGTCACCGAGTTGCTGTACATTCTGGAGGACGGCAAATACGGGTTCATCGACACCAACGGCACGGTGATCGTGGAACCGCGGTACGACAAGATCGGTGAAGGCTTCACCAACGAGATGATCGAGATTGCCGTGAACGACACCTGGGGGTACCTGAACCGCGCGGGCGGGGTTGCCGTTGCGCCCCGCTACAAACAAGCCAAACCGTTTTCAGAAGGGCTGGCGGCGGTGCAGACCGAAAAGGGCTGGGGCTTCATCGACACCAACGGGGCCGTTGTCGTCAAGCCGGTCTACGCAGAAGCGCGCAGCTACGAACAAGGGCTCGCCCGCGTGGCGCTGATGGAGGGGCAGGAGGCCGCCGGGATGAAGATCATGAAGTGGGGCGCCATCGATCGAACCGGCCGGAAAGTGATCAAGCCCACCTACGCCCTGATGGGACCGTTTGCCGACGGATACTCGCGCGTCAACGTCGGGGGACGCTGGGGATTGGGCTCGCTGGTGGGCGGGACATGGGGCTTCATCAACCGTGACGGCAAGATAGTGATCGCCCCGGGCTATGAAAAAGCGGAGGACTTCTCGGATGGCATGGCGGCCGTGCGGGTTGACAAGGTCTGGGGCTATCTGGGCACCAATGGGCAGCCTGCCATAAAGCCCCAGTACCTGAAGGTGTCCCCGTTCAAGGACGGACTGGCCATCGTCAAATCGGAAACCAGCGAAGGCGCCATCGACAAGACCGGACGGTGGGTCATCCCGGCCCGGTATGACCGCGTGTATCCCCCATCGGAAGGCATCGTGCGGGTGGGGCTCAACATGAAGTTCGGGTTTGTGGATCGGACCGGCAAGGTGCTGGCCGAGCCGATCTACGCCGAAGCGGATGACGTTCACGAGGGGTTCGCACCGGTGAAATCGGCCGGCCAGAATGAGCAGTGGGGGTATCTGGACAAAACCGGCCGCATGGCCATTCCCATGCGGTTCATCCATGCCACAGCCTTTTCGGAGGGGTTGGCCATCGTGTGCCACGAGGGGAATCTCGATGGGAATCGTGTCAACGGAAAGTGGGGCATCATTGATCCGACCGGGACGTTCGTGGTGAAGTGGGAGAACTGGATGAGCACGCGCTGGTCGGCGGTTCAGCCGTTTGCGGGCGGATTGGCCCTGGCGGGTAACATCGTGGACCGGACGGGGGCACACCGGGGAGTCGCCACGCACCTGGAACTCGTCCGACCGGGCCTGGTGAGGGCGACGAGCGCGACCCAGGTGTCCTATTTCAACATGAACGGCGCAAAGCCGCGGCAGATATGGCCGATTCGGTGATCCGGCCGCCCGGACAGAACCCCGCGCCCGCGGCCCGACTTGCGCTGCTTCCGGAGCCGCTCCCGCCGTCAGAAAACCATTGTCTACCGCCCCGCGCTGGATAACAATACCGCCATTCGGGAGATGCCATGAAGAAAATGAAGAACCGTATCTGGATCGGATTCGACCTGGGCGGCACCAAGATGATGGCCGTCGTGCTGGACGACGCGTTCCGCGTGGTCGCCACCCGCCGTCGCAAGACCAAGGGCGAGGCCGGCGCGAAAGTCGGCGTGGCACGCATCATGGAGACCATCGACGAGGCACTGGCCGAGGCCAACATCGACCGGTCACGCCTGGCGGGCATCGGCATGGGCGTACCGGGGATGCTCAACCTGAACACCGGTTTCCTGAAACTGGCGCCCAACCTCGGCTGGCGCGACGTGCCGCTGCGCAAAATGGTGACGCGGCACTTTCACGTGCCGGTAGCTGTCGCAAACGACGTCGATGCCGGCGTGTATGGCGAGTACCGATTCGGCTCGGGCCGCGGCGCGCGCTGCGTGGTCGGCGTCTTCCCCGGTACGGGCATCGGCGGAGGCTGCGTCTATGAAGGCCGCATCCTGCGCGGCAAGACGGGCTCCTGCATGGAGATCGGGCACGTCCCCCTGGTTCCCGACGGCGCGCTCTGCGGCTGCGGCCGGCGCGGTTGCCTCGAAACGGTCGCCAGCCGCCTGGCGATCTCCGCCAATCTCGTCCAGGCCGTGTACCGCGGCGAAGCGCCGCAGCTCCAGAAACTCGCCGGAACCGACATCACGAGCATCCGCAGCGGCATCATCCGCGAAGCCATGGAAGCCGGCGACCGTGTCGTCGAGCGCATCGTCCGCCATGCCGCCCACCAGATCGGGCAGGTACTGATCGGCACCGTACACCAACTGGCGCCCGATGTAATCGTGCTGGGCGGCGGCCTGGTCGAAGAGATGCCCGCCCTGTTCGTGGACGAAATTGCCACTACGCTGAACCGGGGTGTCACGGACGCTTTCCGCGGCTCGTACAAGGTGGCCGCCGCCCGGCTGGGCGACTACGCCACCGCCCTGGGCGCCGCCGCGCTGGCGGCCGATCTGGCGGGAGCCTGAACATGGGACCCATCGCCGCGCCCCCCGTCGCCCCACCCCCCGCCGTCACCGCCGCACCGCGCACCCGCCCGGTGGCCGTGATCGATATCGGCGGCCGCGCCATCCGGCTGGACGTTTCTGAAATCAGCCCCGACGGCGAGATCCGGCTGCTGGAATCTCTCCAACAACCCGTGAACCTGGGCAAAGACACCTTCGGCGCAGGCAGCATCGATCCCGCCTCGATCGAGCAATGCGTGGTGATCCTGCGCGGCTTCCGCCATGTCATGAGCGAATACGGCGTCACCGCGCCGGACCAGATCCGCGTCGTGGCCACCAGTTCGGTCCGTGAAGCGGCCAACCGCGAAGCCTTTCTCGATCGCGTCTATGTCGGGTCGGGACTGACCGTGGACCTGCTCGAGGATGCCGAAGTGGAGCACCTGCTCTACCTGGCGATTCATGACCTTTTCGAGCGCGAACCGGCGCTCCAGAAAGGGCACGTACTCATCGTGGAAGTCGGCGGCGGCAGCACCCGCGTGCTGTTGAGCGAGGACGGGTATGTCGTCTACTCCGGCGCGTTCAAGCTGGGGTCCGTGCGGATCCGCGAGACCCTGGAAACCTACCAGATGCCGGCCGACCGCGTGTGCGCCCTGCTGGACCAGCACATCCTGCGCACCGTGAACCAGATGCGCGAGTCACTTCCGGTCAAGGAAGCCCCCACCCTGATCGCGCTCGCCGGCGACATGGAGACCGCCATGCGCCGTCTTCTGCCGGGCTGGGGTGCGGACGATGTGGCGCGTATCAAGCTCGCGCGATTCACGCTGGCGGAGAAACTCGTGGCCACGCCCCCCGAAAAACTGATGCAGAAACACCGGCTGCCGCCGCAGGATGCGGAAACCGCCGGCCATGCCTTGCTCATCTACGACCGCGTCGCCAGGGCTTTCGGGGTCCGCGAACTGCTGGTGACGCCCCGCAGCATGCGCCGCGGCCTGCTGATGAAGATGACCGGCAACCCGGCCGCCACCACGCGCTTCTCCGAGCAACTGGCGTACTCGGCCGTCACCCTCGGCCGGAAGTATCATTTCGACGAGCGTCATGCCCTCCAGGTGGCCGACTGCTGCATGCTGCTCTTCCGCGAACTGCAGGCCGAACACGGACTCGACTCGCACCAGGCGATGCTGTTGCGAACGGCGGCCATCCTCCACGACATCGGCGCCTTCGTCGGCAACACCAGCCACCACAAGCATTCCCTCTACCTGATCCTGAACAGCGAACTGTTCGGGTTGACCCAGGGCGACAACACCATCGTCGCCCTGGCGGCGCGCTACCACCGCCGGTCCATCCCCAAGCTCACCCACCCCGAATTCATGGCGCTGGACCGGGACAGCCGCATGATTGTGACGAAGCTGGCCGCGCTGCTGCGCGTGGCCGATGCCCTGGACCGCAACCACCTGCAGTTCGCCCGTTCCGTCACGTTCGCGCGTGAGGAGCAGCGTTTCGTCATCACGCTGGCCGATGTCGAGGACGTGACCCTGGAACGCATGGCCCTGAAGGAAAAGGGCAGCCTGTTCGAAAGCATCTTCGGCCTGCAGATTGCGCTCCGTACGGCACAGACGGTGAAGGGATCGATGTATGACGCCTGATTCCAGCCCCTTGTTCTTCAACCGCGAGTTGAGCTGGCTCGAATTCAACCAGCGTGTCCTCGAGGAGGCGCTGGACCCCGCCAACCCGCCGCTGGAACGCCTGAAGTTCCTGGCCATCACGGCCTCCAATCTTGACGAATTCTTCATGGTCCGTGTGGGCGGCCTTCAACAGGTCTTCGACCAGGGCGGCTCGGCCCCCGACCCGACCGGACTGACGCCCGAGGAACAACTGGCGCAGATCAGTTGGCGGGCCCATCGCATGGTGGCCGACCAACACGCCTGCTGGGAGACGATCCTGCCGCTGCTGGCGAAGCACGGGGTGCGGCGCCTGCCCCCGGACGCCCTCAGCCCGGAACAGACCCACCATGTCCAGTCCGTATTCTACCACGAGATCTTTCCGCTGCTGACGCCCCTGGCGGCCTCGGGCGACGCGCCTTTCCCCATGGTGCCCGGCCTGGCGCTCTGCCTGGCGGTGCGATTGCAGACCCCGGGCCGGAAGACCGCGCGGTTCGCCATCGTGCCCATTCCGCGCAACGTCAGCCGCGTGATCGGACTGGAAGCCGCCAAAGGGTCGCCCTTCCTGCTCGTCGAGGATGCCGTCCGCCTGCACCTCGATCTGTTCTTCCCGGGCGAGGACGTCCAGGAAGCCACGGCTTTCCGCATCACGCGCAACGCCGACATGGCCGTGCGCGAGGATCTGGCCGGCGATCTCCTGAGCCAGATGCGGCGGGTCCTGACGCAGCGGCGCGAAAGCGCCTGCGTCCGCCTGGAAATCCAGAGCGGCGCCTCCGCGGAGTGCATGCGTTTCCTCAAGTCGCGATTGGGCGTCGTGGCCCGCGACATCTACGAAACCCGCGAGCCCCTGGCCCTCGCGTCGTTCTTCACGCTGGGCGTGGCGGCAGGCGATGACACCCTGCGCGCGAAGGACTGGCCCCCCTGCGCTTCGCCCCTGGCCCCGCCGAACGCCTCGATGTTTACCCTGCTGGCCGCCCGGGACCTGCTCCTCCTCCACCCGTTCGAATCGTTCGAGCCCGTGCAACGGCTGGTCCAGCAGGCGGCGGACGATCCCGACGTCCTGGCCATCAAGCAGATTCTCTACCGCACCGGCCCCAATAGCCCGATCGTTGCCGCGCTGGCCCGCGCCGCCGAACGGGGCAAGCAGGTGACCGTGATCGTCGAGCTCAAGGCCCGTTTCGACGAGGCCCGCAACATCGGCTGGGCCGAGGCGCTCGAGCAGGCCGGCGTGCAGGTGATCTACGGCATCAAGGGCCTCAAGACGCATGCCAAACTGTGCCTGGTCATCCGACGGGAAGCCACCGGCATCCGGCGTTACCTGCACGCCGGCACCGGCAATTACAACGAGACGACGGCGCGCCTGTATACCGATGTAAGTCTCCTGACCTCCAACCCCGACATGGCGGCGGACGCCTCGCTCTTCTTCAACACCATCACGGGCTATTCCCAGCCGGCCAAGTACCGCAAGCTGGAGGCCGCCCCCATCGGCCTGCGCGACCGCCTGCTGGACTTGATCGCGGGCGAAACCGCCCGGGCCGCCGAGGGCCAGCCCGCGCATATCATGGCCAAGGTCAATGCCCTGGCCGATCCACTCCTCATCGAGGCGCTCTATGCGGCGGCGAAAGCCGGCGTGCGCGTGGATCTGAATGTGCGCGGCGTGTGCTGTCTCCGCCCCGGGGTTCCCGGCTTGAGCGAGACCATCCGCGTGGTGAGCATCGTGGACCGCTTTCTTGAACACAGCCGCGTGCTCTATTTTCACGGAGGCGGGGAACGCAAGGTGTTCATCTCGAGCGCCGACTGGATGCCCCGCAACCTCGACAAACGCATCGAACTGCTGGTGCCCGTCGAGAATCCGGACTGCCGTGACCGGCTGATCGCACTCCTGAAAACCGAAATGGCCGACACGGTGAAAGGCCGCTGGCTGCAGCCCGATGGATCCTACACGCGGCAGAAAGCCTCGGGCCGCAAGGGCGGCCGCAGCCAGGAAGTCCTCTATCGCGAGAGCTGCCGTCGCGAAACCGAGGCGGCGCGCGCCCGAACCCCTGTTTTTGAACCGCATCGCCCACCCACCCACGCAGGTCGTTCATGAATCGCCCGATCCGCCTTGCTCCCGCCGCGACAACCTCTCTGGCGCTGACCCTCCTCCTGACCTGCACGGGCCGGCTGGCGGCCGACCCCACCAACGCGCCGCCCGATCCGCGCACGCTCCACAAGCAGATCGTCGCCGACTGGCACGCGCGCGACCTGGCCGCGGCCCGGACCCGGACGAACCTGTGGGGGCGGCCAGGGCTGGTCGCCGACCGCGCCACCCGAACCGTGCGGGTCTACGGCGAGTCCACCACCCTGAAACCGGGCGACCCTGTCGAGTTTTCGCTGATCGCCGAACCCAGCGGCAAGGATTACGAGGCCCTGGCCGTGTCGTTCGCCCAGCCCAGCGACATCCACCGCGCACTCGAGTTCATCGGGCTCCGGCCGGGGGCCCCCACGAGCCCCAGCGGACTCCGCTTCTGGCCCCGCGGCGAACGGGTGCGCATCACGTTCGACCTGATCGCCACTAACCGCGTCCTGACCCCGATCGGCAGCGCGGAATCGCTGGTCAGCGACACGCGAGTCAACAGCCCCCTGCCGGAATCCGGATTCGTGTTCTGCGGCGCGCATTGGACCCGCGGCACGGACGACGCCACCCCCTCCACCGGCCTGGTGTACACCGCCGATGGGTTCAGCCCCAACGCAATTGTCTCCATCTACAACGAACCCAACACCGTCCTGGATGTCCCCCGCCGCGCCCCTCAAAGCGACGTCTACACTTTCCAGGTGCCGAATCCCGCCCGTCAACTCCCCGACCTCCGCCTGCTGCAGATCACCTTCGCGCCCGCTTTCCCGGATGGCGCCGCGCGCCTGATCGACTGGACGCTCCGCCTGCACGGCCTCACGAACGGGACGCCCGCCTTTTCGGTGACCGCCTCGGATGGCAAGACGTCGCTGTCATCGGCGACCGGGGCGGCCCTGGCTGCCGCGGTTGAGGCGGCGATCCGTGCGGGAACCGACGTCTTCGCCACCCCGGTCATCGACGATGCCATGTCCCTCGGCGCGTTGACTGCGGCCTGCGCGGTGATCGAGCGGATGGAGGACTCGTTCGGGCTCCGGATCGAGCCCCCGCCCGCCGGGCATCCCTACTACAAGACCTTCCTGCCCAATCCCGCGCATCGCGACCGGGCCAAACGGCCGATGCAACCCTTCGAACTCTCGCTGTGGGCGTCGGATTCCGGCGCGACCGGTGTGCTGACACTGGCCACCGAGGAGTGGAAGGAAGGCGCCTCCGAGCCGGTCTACCACAACGCGTCATGGCCGATAGCCTCGCCACGGGATCTCCCAGCTCCGTTCGCCGGCAAGGATGCCCCCGCCGTTCTACTCGTTTTCGCGCCGGAATCCATGCCCTACGCCCGACTCCGCCCCTATGCCGCCGTGGCCGTTGAGCGTCAGATGATCTTGTATGTGTTCACAGGCCGTCCGGAGTCGGCAGCCGGTTCCCAACCCGACGCCCCCGTTGCACCATGACATTACGCTGTCCCTATTGCCGCGAAACCTTCGCCCCGACCTCGGAATCCAAGTGTCCGCACTGCGGCAAGGTCATGATGATTCCGACGCGGTTGAAGCGGTCGCCCGAGGAGATCGAGGCCGCCGCAGCAGAGAAGCGGAGCGCGCGGCGGCGACAGCGACATGCCGCGAAATCGCTCACGGGATCGACCGTATCAGGGTGGTTTTCATTCACGCGCAGTCCGCGCTATCTCGCCGTCCTGGTGATTGTCTTCGTCCTACTGGGAATCCTGCTGTCGACTCAGGTGGGGCGGCGCCACACCGGAGGCAAGCGCCGCATGACGATCGCGGAGTGGCTGACCGGCTCCACGGGCAGCGGCGAGATAACCTCCCCCGTGCGGCGCGTGAATGAGAATATGGGCGCCCTGCGCACGGCGCTGGAGTTATTCCACAAGGACTGCGGCCGGTATCCCTCCACGCGCGAGACTCTGGCGGCGCTGATCCGGCAGCCCCGGTCAGCCCAAGGCTGGCGGGGCCCGTACATCAAGTCGTTGTGGCCCGACCCGTGGAAGAATCCTTATCGTTACGAACTGACCACCGGCGTGATGCGGTTGAGTTCCGACGGACCGGACGGGCAGATGAATACCGGGGACGATGTCTTTGCCCCGCCGCCCGACATGTCCCTGGTTAACCAGCTCCGGCCGCCGAAAACGGCCGATACGCCGACGCCCTAGCTCCGCACGTCAAGACGCCCGCGTCACTTCCGGGACTTGCTATCCTGGGTCTTCTTGACGCACACGGCCAGCCGCGTCGCGCCGATGCTCTTGGCCGCATCCATGACAGATACGAGTGAGTTGGCCGATTGCTTAAGACATCCGCTCAACATCCTCCAGCGTCGTCGCGACAATCTGCGCCAGCCGGTCACACAGCGCCTTGGCCCGTTGCTCCTCTTCGTCCAGCCTCGCCACGTCAAGGTCATCCGGCTCGATGCAGAACCTCAGGGTGGTCTTCCAGGCGGCACCCATTTCAACAAGCGCCATGATCTCTTTGCAGTTGTATTCCTGGCTCCCCGGCTCATCGACCCGACTTACCGTTACGGTGCCGGGGTAGTTCTTGCAGGCCTTCACAATCAGAGCGGAAGGCCGGGCATGAACACCCCGTTCGTCTTTCACCGTCGCCTGAATACAGATCCGCATACTCCCCTCAGTATGCGTTCGCACAGGTTGCCCGGCAAGTTGCATTCCGCCGTCGTCAGGGCATCAGCCAATTCGGCACCGCGGTGGCGAGTGCGGGAAAGATGAAGAGCAGAATACCGACCGCCACCAGCGCCAGGAGGAAAGGATATACGCCGTGGTAGATGGTCTTGAACGGCGCCTTGGTGATGTTCTTCACCACAAAGACGTTGATGGCCACGGGCGGAATCACAACGCCGATCATGACCGTGACCCCGACAATCATCCCGAACCACAACGGACTGAAGCCGAGTTTGAGCACTGCCGGATAAAAAATGGGCGTGGCGAGCACCATGAAGGCCAGATCGTCGATGAAGGAGCCGCCGATCAGATAGATGAGGCAGATCAGGCCCATGATGGCGGTCGGCGGCAGGGGGAGCGAGGTCACCCAGTCCGCGGCGATCATCGGAATGCGGGTCACCGCCAGAAAATGCCCGAGCACGGTCGAACCCGCGATCAGCATCAGCACCATGCAGGCCGTGCGGAGCGACTCGTCCACGGACTTGAGGAAGGCCTTGAACGTCAGATCCCGCCGGACCACCGAGAGGGCGAGCACGGCCAGCGTGCCCACACTGCCGGCCTCGGTTGGCGTAAACAACCCCTTCATCAGCCCCCCGATCACCATCACGAACACCGCGATCACATAGAGGCATTCGGGGAGTGAGGCGGCCCGCTCCCGCCACGACGACTTTTCCCCGTGCGGCCCAAGGGCCGGGTTGATCCGGCACCAGACGGCAATGACGAGGATGAACAGAAAAGCGATGAGCAGGCCGGGCACCAGGCCGGCGAGAAAAAGCCGTCCAATCGACTGCTGGGTGATGACGCCAAAGACGATCAGGGTCACGCTGGGCGGCAGGAGGATGCCGAGAGTGCCGACCGTGGCCACCACACCGGTCGACAGGCGCCGGTCATAGTTGTACCGGTCCATTTCCGGCACCGCCACGCTCGCGAACGTGGCCGCCGTGGCAGGCGAAGACCCGCAAATGGCCTTGAACACCGTGGCGCCGACCACGGTGGCCATCGCCAGCCCGCCCGGGATATGGCCGATGAAGCGGTAAGCCGCCTGATAGAGCCGCCGCGCGATGCCGGCGTTGAACGCCACCTGTCCCATCAGAATGAAGAGAGGAATAACGGTGAACCCGTAGGACGAAAACACATCGAACATGTCCTTGGCGAGCATGCTCATCCCGGCATGGACGTTGACGATCACACTGAAGCCGACAAACCCGACAATCGCCATCGCAAATGCCAGCTCGATGCCGGTGGGGAAGAGCAGCAGCATGACCAGCAGCCCGACGATTCCGATCAGCACCTCATTCATACTGAACCCGCGCGATCTTCGCCAGGTCACAGAGCAGCACGGCCACCTCAACGAAGGAGGCGACCGCCACACCCAGCACCACGGGATAGTATTTCAACTCGAGCGTCGGGGAGACCTCCCCGGTGGCGCGCAGGTCGAAACCGAAGGTGACCAGATTCCACCCCAGCAGGACGAACAGGCCAATGGCCAGCAGCCGCGTGATGACGTGGAAGCCCGCCCGGCCTCCTCGCGGCAAGCGTGCGATGATGGAATCCACCATGACATGCCCCCTCATCCACGAGGTCAGAGGCATGGCGAATCCAATCGCGATGGCGGCGGCATAGCCGACGAGTTCATAGGTGCCGGGAATGGGATGCCGGAAATAGCGCAGCACCACATCGGCGCAGGTCACCGTCATGAGAAACACGAGACTGCCCCCCGCAATCACATGCAGAAACCTGCTGGCTCCCCGAACGGCCGCAAAAACGCTCATTGCCCCGCTTCTCCAACCACCGTCATTTCGAGTTCTGCCGCAGAAAGTCCTGACAGAATCCCAAGGCTTCGGCACCCGGCAGATTCTTGCCCTTCATGTTCGTCACATACTCGTCAAGGATGGGTTGCACCGCCTTGGACCACCTGGCGTTCTCCTCCGGCGTCAGCGTGATGACCTGGTTTCCCCTCCCGATCGCAAATGCCTTGCCCGCCCTGTCCAGTTCGTCCCAACTCCTGCCGGTCTTCCCAATCCATTCTTCGTTAACCTTCTCGATCGTCTGCTGAATGTCCGGGGGCAGGGCGTTCCACTTGTCCTTGTTCATGGCGACAAAGAAGGCCGTAGAATAGGCGGCACCATAGCATTCGGTGGAACTCTTCACGACTTCGCCCCACCGCCAGCCCTGCAGGGATTCAATCGGCGCCATCGAGCCTTCCACCACGCCACGGCTGAGTGCGTCATACGTTTCGCCCATCGGCATCGCGACCGGCGTTGCGCCCAGGGCGGTCACGATCTTGGCGGCCAGGCCCGTGCAGCGGATCTTCATGCCCTTGAGATCTTCCAGTTTGGCCACGGCCTGCTTCGCATGAAGGAAGCCCGGACCATGGGCATGCAGATACATGATCTTGACCGCGTCAAGTTCCCGGGGGTGGAACTTCCGGTAATAGGCGTTGATCAGTTCCGTCGCCACGGTGCCGCTCCGATACCCGAGCGGCAGATCAATCACTTCGGACAGAGGGAAGTGGCCCCGGGTGTAACCCATCACAGACATGCCAATGTCCGAGATACCCTTCTCCACACCGTCATAGCACTTGTCCGCGGGGGTAAGCGTGCCGCCGGCGAAGACCGTGATCTTAACGCGACCGGCCGTCTGCTTTTCGATCTCCCTGGCCCAGTCCATGGCGAGCACCGAGTTCTGGTGTGTCGCCGGGAAGAAGATCGAGTAGGTCAGCTCGACGGGCCTGGGTTGATCGGCGGCCGCCGCAAGAGGGATCCGCCACGACACAAGAGCGATCACGCACACGCACGCAACACAGATCGACTTCACAGCTCTCATCGGGTCCTCCTTGCTTTTGGGGCCATCACCCCTTGATCGGGTGGTCAAATGGGGTCCTTTTGTAACGGAAACGTCCGCACACTGCAAGCTGCACCGCGACAGATGCACCGCGCCCCGACCATACGCTGCTCAAACAGAGAAGCGCCGCGCACCTCAAGAAGATGACCCCGCAGAGTCCGGCCGATTGCACGGTCAACCTGCAAGAGTGAGCGGGAAACAGCGGTTCCGCCCTTCGTTCAGGCCCGGCCGAACTTGCGTTCGAGCTCGGCGAACGACGTATGGATCAGCGTGGGCCGGCCGTGCGGGCAGGTGTAGGGCATTTCGGTCGCCGCGAGCGCGACGACCAGTTGCTCGACTTCCGCCAGGGTCAGGTGATCGCGCGCTTTGACGGCCGCCTTGCAAGCGGCCTGCGCGATCGCCTCCTCGCGCAGCCGTTCATTCGTCGCCCGGTCCCCGAGGGTTTCGAGGTGCTGCGCCACATCGATGAGCCACTCGCGCACCGCCACCGTTCCCAGGCCTGCGGGTAACGCATCCACCACGAACGTGTCGCCGCCGAACTCGGAAACGCCAAACCCGATCCGCCGGAAGGTCTCCAGGTTGCGCCGCACCTGCTGGGCGTCGCGCGGGGACAGTTCCACCGTTTCCGGGACCAGCAGTCCCTGGCTGTCCACCGCCTTCGCCAGCACCGCCGTCATGAACCGCTCGAACAACACCCGTTCGTGCGCCGCATGCGGGTCCATGATCACGAACCCGTCGTCGGTTTCGAGAATGACATAGAGACCCCCGACCTGGCCCACGACCCGGCACCACTGCCAGGGACTGCGCCCGGCGACGGCAGAGGGAATCGCGGGATCGCCGGCGGGAACGGGACTGCCCGGAGAAGGCGGAGAACCTTGCGGGGCGCTGGCAGGCGGCGGGAACGCCCCGACCTTGGCCGGCATCCGCGGATAGGAAAAGGCCCGCATCTGCGGCAGGTCGGCGATGCTGAGCATGGGCTTGCGATCCGGCGCGGGAGCCGCAGCGACGGACGGTTGAGCCGCCTGTCCCGGAACAAACGCCGCCGAGCCCGCCCCCAACGCCCGGCGAATGGCGGCAATCAAGGCGTCCCGGACCTCGCTGGGATGCCGGAAGCGGACATCGCGCTTGGTGGGGTGCACATTCACATCCACCAGGCCGCAATCGAGTTCCAGCGCCAGGTAGACGTAAGGGAACCGGCCATCCGGCAACAGCGTCCGATAGGCCTCCGCAATCGCATGGCTGACCACGGGCGCCGAGGCGGCCCGCCGGTTCACGAACACATGCTGTTCGGTGCGATCGCCTCGGGAGAGCGCCGGAAGCCCGACAAAGCCCGTGACATTGACCTCGGGAGAACGGTACTCGACCGGTTGAAGCGCCGTCTCGACCTCAGGCCCCATCAGGTCATGGATCCGTTCCTTGAGCGTCGCCCCCCCGGCCAGGATCACCAACGATTGGCCGTCCACCGTGAGCTTCATGCCGATCTCCGGCCAGGCCAGGGCATGCACGACGAACATCTGGCGCAGGTGGGAGGTTTCCGTCTGGGGCGACCGCAGAAACTTGCGCCGGGCCGGCATGTTGAAAAACAGGTCGCGAACCTCCATGATCGTGCCGGGCGGGATGCCCGTTTCCCGCACATCCTGCAGCGTCCCGCCCGAGACGGTCACCTCCGTGCCGGCCAATTCGTCATGACGGCGCGTCCGCAACCGGAAGCGCGAGACCGACGAGATGGCCGCCAGCGCTTCGCCGCGGAAGCCCAGCGTGTGAATGTGCTCGATATCATCGGCCGTGCGGATCTTGCTGGTGGCATGCCGTTCGATGGACAGCACCGCATCGTCGCGGTTCATGCCGCACCCATTATCCGACACCGAGATCAGGCGCACGCCGCCGGAAACGGCCTCGACGTCAATCTGCGTGGCGCCCGCGTCGATGGCGTTTTCGAGGAATTCCTTGAGAATGGAGGCGGGGCGCTCGACCACTTCCCCCGCGGCGATCTTGTTCGCCACGTCGGAAGGCAACAACCGTATGTGTCCGCCTTCCGCCATGCGGGTCTTCAGCCCACGTCGACCTTGACGTCGTCGCTGGAGGCCGGCTTGACCTCTTCCACCTGTTCGACCTGCTTGTAGGTGGGCAGGTAGCGGTAGTAAACCTCCAGCATCAACACGCAGAGCGTGGTCGCGTAGACGGGACCGCCGTGATCCCCATTCTCCCAATGCCCGTCCTTCTGCTGGCCGAAGATGATTTGCCGGGAAAACTGCTTGTTCCAGTTTTCCCAATCGGCGCCGCCCTTCTGGAACTTGGCCTGGGTGGCATAGTACCACGTGTACACATGATTCTTGCTGGCTACGGGGGTCTTGGCGTTCTTGTCCGGCACCGCCACATCCCATTTGCACTGGAGTTCCTTGATGAACTCGAGGCCGGTCCGAACCTCAGGCGCGTTTGGCTGCCCCAGCAATTGAAGGCAGAGCACCCCGGCGCTGGTCATGCTGGCCGTGGAGCCGCCCTGGGACTGGATCCCCGGCTTGCCGGAGTAGACGAAGCCGCCCTTGGTGGGGTCGTAGGCCTGTTTCCGCAGGAAATCGAGGCCCTTCTTGATCGCATCCTGCAATTCGGGATGAGTGCATCCAGCCATCTTGGCCGCTTTCAACGCCTGGAACTGCCAGCCCGCCACAGACAGGTCAAAACGGTCGCCCTTGGCATAGCCGTAATCGTAACCCCCTTGCGGCTGCTGTCCCTTGATGATGACATCCACGCCTTTATCCATGGCATCCTTCAGGGCCATGATCTTGGTCAGGGCGAACCCTTCGGACATGGCGTAGGTGACGATGCCATGCGTGTAATCGCGGCCCCACTGGCCGTTCTTTCCCTGCGCGCCGACCAGGAACTTCATCGCCTTTTCGACGGTCGGCCCGAATTCGGGTGAAGAGGGCGTCTCGTTGTGAGCCAGGTAACACAGCAGCGCCAGTCCCGCCATCGCGACCGGGTCCGTCTTGTCGGCCTTCGCCCACGAACCGTTCGGATCTTGATTCTCTTTCAGCCAGCGCAACGCGCGCAGCACGGAATCCTCGCCGGCGCCGGAGCCGCCGTAGGCGCGTAACGCGCCGGAGCGGGCGGCGCCGCTGCGGTTGGCCAGTGTGCCATACAACCCCTTGATGATCAGGGGACTCTTGCTCATGACCGGCGCCACCGAGGCAACATCGGTCACCTGGGCGGCCGGCGCATCGACCGGCGAGTCGCTGACCGAGGGTGCGTCGGACGGAATGTTCACGTCCGGTGGCGGCTCGTTCATGTCGTCGATCTTGGCAATCTCATCCTTGATCTCATCGAGTTTTACCGTCTCGGGGGTAATGACGTCCACCTGGATCTCGCGATCCTTGCGGATCGCCTCGCCCACGGCAAAGGCGAACAGTCCGATCACCACCAACGCGCCCAGCATCAACGTCAGGGCAGGGGCGCCCAGCAGGCGCACCAGCTCGAACTTGGCATACTTGTTCTGGCCCGACCCCTTATCGGCCTTCAGCCCCTTGATGACACGCCGGAGACGGTCCCGAAAGCCCTCATCCATGAGCTTTAGAGTGGTATCTTCGTTGATCTCGCTCATAGTCGCCCCTGCTCCATTTTATCACATACTCATGACCGAGAGGTTACTGAGGCCCACCTGGCTACAGAGATCCAGCACCGTCACCAACCGCTCGTGCGGCGAATCCGGCGCACATTTGATCAGGATGGTCTGCGTCTTGCTCAGGTCAGCCAACCGCTTCAACATGCCCTGCAACGAGTCCAGGCGCATCGCCCGTCCGTTCAGGGTGTACCCGTCGACAAAAACGCCGACCTGGATCAAGTCGAGGGGTTTTTCAACCGTCTGCCGGCTGTCGGGCGCCGGCCGGTTCACGTCCAGATGCGCGATGATGTCTTCGGGCTTCAGCGAGACGAGGAAGAAAATCAGGAGCTGGAACACGCAGTCGATCATCGGCGTCATGTCCAGCTTAGGGTCGTCACCTTTGTTCTTGCCCATGATTCCCCTCCTCAGGTGCCCTTCTTCTTCAACGCCGCAAACCGCATCCGCCAGACGCCCGCCCGCGTGCACTGGTCCATGACCCGCCGCACGGCGCTATGTTTGGACTGCATATCGGCGCGGATCAACACCTGCACGTTGTTCTGACCGATCCTGTTCACCGCCTGCTTCACCAGCGAGAACAACTGCGAGTCGTTCAGGATGACCCGCGCAATGGTCACGGTGCCCCGCTTGTCGACCTCGATGATCATCGTGCCGGGAACCTTCTCCTCGATGGCCGGGCCATGGGGCGACTGGGCCAGCTCGATCTTCTCGTTGATCAGGTCAGCGTCCAGTTTGAACGTGACGATGAAGAAGATCATCAACTGGAAGACGCAATCGATCATCGGCGTCATATCCATCGGGGTCTCGAGATTGGATTTTCTCCGAGCCATAGACCGCCCTCCAGCCGCTCCCGGGACGTATTACGCCGGGAGCGGTATTTCTTACATGAAAGTTATTCCGCCACCACTTCGACGTTCCGCAGATCCTTGATCAGGTCCATGGTGATGGCCTGCATGCGCAACGTCAGCCGGTTGGCCAGATTGCGGAACACCGTGAAGGACGTGATGGCCGGAATGGCCACGCACAACCCCGCCGCGGTCGTCCACAGCGCCTGCGAGATCGACAGAGCCAGCAGGCCGGTCTGTGCGGCGCCGCCGGTGGCCAACCCCGCGAAGGCCATGATCATACCTTGGACGGTGCCCAGCAGGCCCAGCATCGGGGCCAGCGAAGCCGTAACCGACAGCCACGAGATGTGCTGCATCAAACGCTCGCTTTCGAAGTCCGCCGCCACGGTCACCGCCTCCTGGATCGTGTCGAACCCTTCCTCGACGTGGCTGAAGGCCGCCACCAGGATGTTCGACATCGGGCCGGGCTCGTCCTTGCATTGCTGCATCGCTTTCATCACATCGCCTTGCGCCATGGCCTCGGTCACCTTGGTCACCAGCGTCGGCGGAATGATGCGCTTGGTCTTGACCGTCAGTGAGCAGTCGATCGTGAAGTATATCATCGAGAGCAACGTGCCCAACAAGCCGGCCCAGATGAGAACGCCCAGCGATCCGCTGCCGAAGACGACGGCGTAGAAACTGGTATCCACCTCGGGTTTCTTGTCGCCCTCATTCCCCTGCACTTCAAGCTGGCCCGCGCCTGCCGCCGGAACCACAGCCGGAGCTGCCGCCGGGGCCGCAGGCGCCGCCACTGCCTCCGCGGGGGCCGCCGCCGGGGCGGCTGGAGCCGCATCCTGCGCCAGGCACGCGCCCGCCATAACAAGTCCAAAGACAGCCACCAGTACCCAGTTGACCCATCCCATCCTGCTTCGTGTCGTCATGTCATCTGCTCCTTGATTTCTGACCTTCAGATCTTTCCGCTCAGTTTTGCGGCCCACTCGCTATCCTTGTACTCCTGCACAAGCTTCTTGCGGAGGGTTTCCGCGCGGGCATCGCGCAGTTCCTCCAGCATCTCCGCCGCCTTGTAAAGCGCTTCAGGCTGCACGGATTTGACGTTCTCGTAAAGCACCACCACGCGCAGGTAGTCCAGCGTGGCCGCCTCTTTTTGACCGGCCTGGCGATTCATGTTGCCGCGCATGATCTGCGCCGCGGCCGCCATTTCACGCGGCCCCGTGGCAATGACCTCGTCCAGATCCTTCTTCAGCGAACTCGCCCGGTCGGCCGCCAGCAGGGCGTTCCAGTAGATCAGCTGGACATCCGCCGGCACCTGGGCCTTGGGGACGAGGGTGAAATACTCGTCCAGCGTGCCGGCCGCCTTCTTGGGATCGTTCTTGCCCATGTAGGCCACGGCCAGCAGCTTGCGGGCCTCATTGTCCCAGACCAGCATCTTGAACCGTGCCACGAGGTCATCCAGGACCGGGATCGACGCATCGAACTGTTTCGCCGCGATCATCTGGGCGGCCTTGTCGTATTCCGCCGGCTTGTCGATCTCCAGTCGGTCCACCTGGGCTTTCGGCAGCGGCAACACCGTTCCATCCGGCGTTTCGACGCGGTACTCCTGCGCGCTCTCGCGCCATTGAATCGTCTTGGCGACCATTTCGCGGCCGTTGGTCAGAATCACCTTGTTTGCCGCGCCGACCGGAGTCGCCATGCCGGTCAACAGGCTGACCACCGCCAGGGCCAGCCCTCCCCTGTACATTGATTTCATCGTGTGTCTCCCGCTCATTTTGCCATGGCTTGCTTGATTTTGGCCTGATCTCGCCATTGCCGGACCTTATCCACCACCCGCCCCTGCGGAAAGCTCTTCAGGTATATCTCGCACAGGTCAATCACGTCGGCGTAGCGGCCCAGTTCCATGACCAGCGGCACCCCCTGTTCAACCGCCTTCTCCACCCACGGCATGACCTTGGGATTGCCGACGTCGGACAGCAGCAGCAAGCGCTGGAACGACGCCTGCGCCTCATCCTTGTTGCCCTGGAGCAACTGCACCTGCGCCGTCTCGAAATCCGCCCGGGCGCGGATTTCCGGTTCCTTGCCGCCCACGAGGCGCACCATGTTCAACGACTTGATCGCCTTGTTGAAGTAGTCCGTGCGCTTGGCGGCATCCGTCTCCTTCCCCCCCAACTCCGCATAGGCGCGGTCCAGGATGAACCCCGCCTCAACCTTATGGCCCGTATTGGTGTACTGGGCCATCAGTTCTTCGATCGGTTTGACGGCGGCCACGAAGTTCCCCTGGGCCGCGTAGGCTTTGCCGAGGCCCATGGTGGCGGGCTCCCAGACGGCGCGTTCGGTCGAGGCGCCGCGGACTTGTTCAAAGGCCTTGATGGCGGTGTCATACTGCTTGGCTTCAATCATCAACGTGCCCACCAGCAGAAACTGCGAGGGTTTGAATTTCTGGGTGTTGGCCAGCATCTTCCCGAACGCCTTCACGGCCTCGTCCGGACGACCGATCCTCATCAGGCTGTCGATTTGCGAGTAGGCGATGTTCTGCGCCTGCTCCGAGTCGGGGTATTCCTTCTCGATGCGCGTGTAGATCCGGTCGGCATCCTCGGGCTTGTTCTGCAGGAAATAGAGCGTCCCCAGCCCGCTCAAGGCCGACGGCGCCAGTTCCGACTTCGGGAACTTGGCGAGGAAGTCGTTGAAACCCTCCACCGCCTTGCCCTGGTACAAGGGCACCTGATCCTCCGGCTTCTTGAGCCGGGAGTAGCAGAGCGGCTTCCAGAACATGGCCTTCTCCAGCGACTTGTTGTTCCTGGCCACATCCTCGGGACCGGCACCGTACTTGGCCGACTCCTGCGTCATGGCAGTCGCCACCCGGGCATACTCATTGAGGGCCGGGATGAGCTGGTCGGACATGCGATAGGCATCAGCCAGGCGCAGCCGGGCCGACAACTGCTCCGGGCTGGGCGACACCTCCTGCGCATACCGCGCCAGCAACGGCACCGCATTGGTGAAATCGCCCACCATCACATGACAATACGCCAGGCGGTTGAGCGCATCGACAAAGACGCGTTCTTTCGGGTATTGCTCCACGATCTTCGCATAGAACTTGGCGGCGTCGGCATAGTTCTCGGCCCGGAAGAACTCCTCGCCATTCCGGAAGACCGTCGGCGCCGCGCGCTTGTGCCGCGGAAACGCCTCGAAGTACAGCCGGTTGACTTCGGCCGCCAGCCCCTTCTCGTTCAAACCCTCGTACGATTGGGCGATGGCCAGCAAGGCGTTGCCCGCTTCCTCCATCAGGGGATCCGCCGCGCGGCTGTAGCGGTCGGCGATATACCCCGTGATCGCCTTGCCATACAGGTAATCCTTCTGCTCGACGTAACACCGCGCCAGTTCCCCCAGCGCCGTCACGTGCCCGGTGAACTCAGGCACCAGGTTGAGCACATCCTCGAACTTTTGCCCAGCGGTCTTATAGTCCTGCTGCTGGAACAGCAGTTTGGCTTCCTTAAGCTGGTTATCCGCCACGGTGGCCATACTGTCCTTGGGCGGGTTGATCTTCATGCCCTTCGAGCGCAGGAAATCGACCAGCGCCTCGCCCCGCTTGCCCGCATCGCCCGCCCATGCGCTGGTCGGGTAGTTGATCAGCACCGTGTAGTAGTAACTCAGCGTCTGCCCGGCCAGCTCCTTGATCTCCTTGCTGTTGGCCTGTCCCGCCTGCTCGATCATGGCGCGCAGATCCTCTTCGCCGAGCGTCCCGAGCATGAACTTGCACTGCGCCATGGGACTGTACTTGATCGCGCCCCGTTCCTCCTTGAGCGACTCGTCGATACTCTTCAACATGGGCATGTAGTCGGCGATCGTCTTGCGCGCCCCCGCCTTGTCGCCGCCCATCAGCGCCATGTGCGCCATGATCACGACCGTCTTGCCGAACGCCACGTCCGTCCCGCCCCACTGGATCTCGAGGCAGATCTTGCGCGCTTCATCGAAATACTTCTTCTGGGCTTCACCGGTGGATTTCTGGCCCAGCTTGAACAGCATTTCGGCCATTTCGGTCTGAACGCCGCGCATGATGTCCGTCTCGGGCTTGCTCAGGATCACGTACCGATACGCCTGCACTGCCCCGGCCATGTCACCGGAATTGAGCAACATCTGGGCGTACTTGTAAGCCGATTCCCCGAAGAACTTGACCAGTTCCTTCGGCGGCCCCTGGGGATACTGCTTGAAAAAGGCGTCGTAGACCTCCCGCGCCTTGGGCATCTTGCCCCACGCGTAGAACATGTCGCCCAGCGTCAGGCGCATGACCAATGTTTCGGGATTGTCCGGCGGCAACGACTTGACCAGCGCCTCCGCCTCATCGAACTTGCCCCGGTTGGCGAGGATCTTGATCTTGACCGCCGCCGCCTGCGCCTTGGCTTCCGGATTCGTCTTGAGCAGCGCCGCCACGACTTTCTCGGCGTAATCCGGAAACCCCAGATTCACCAGCCCGTTCGCGAAGGTCAGTTCGTCACTGACCGGGTCCGCCGCCCGGACGATCCACCCCGACAGCAGTCCCACGCCCAGGAGCCCCGCCACCGCGCAGCACACGAATGGATTCGATCGATACGCTCGCTTCATAAAGCCTCTTCTACGTGAAACACGGCCGCAGATCAATACCGGATCGAAAAACGCCTCCATCACGCAGGCGGGGACACCGGCGGCGGAGCCGCCGGAACCGCCTGACCGCTCCCCTTGCTCCGGGGATGGCCCTCGCGCGGCCCGCGGCCGTGCCCATGCCCCTGCCCTTGCGGGCGGGCGGGCTGCACCCGCGCCACGGTATCGCGCGGCACAGCCAAACGGCCGTCCCAGAACTCGATGACATGCCCCTTCTCCACCATCCAGCGCAATTGCGTGGTCACCTCGTTGGGCTCAGGCGAGACCGACGCCACAGGTGCCGCCGCCACCGCCGCCTCGGGTGTCTGCCCTTCCGCAAGTCCCGCCGTCACCGGCACGACGGGCGCCGGGATGAGATTGGGCCGGATGGCCGCAATGAGTTCCGGAATGGTGCAGCCCGGATGCTCGGCGATGGACTCAAGGATCTCCCGAACCAGCGGCACGGCATTCGTCGGGTCCATCGGATTCGGCACCACGGCCGTCAGGAAGGTATGCCCGCCACCGCTCTTGAAGGTGTGCAGCCCGAGATGCCGGAACGCCAGCCGCAGCGTAATCGAAAGCTTGAGCGGGAAGCGCGCCTCATCCTGCAGGCAGTCTTCCAGCAAATGCCGCAACCGCGCGTCCTCAAGCCCGGGCAGATCGGTCGCCGGCATGACGAAATGCCGCCCTTCGCGAATCATGGCCGGCAGGCAATGCTCCCGGAACCATGCCTCGGCCTCGGCAAAACGCTCAAACGACACCGCCTTCTCGCCCTCGCCGAAGTGGTAGACGACCTGCTTGGTCATCTCGCCCTTCCAGGCCTCGATGGCGGCCGCGTCGTGCAGGTTCTCGATCCGCTTGCGGTAGGCCTCGAACGGCATGTCGGAAAACCGCAACCGGTGAATTTCCATCACGCGGTCGTTGAACCCATGGTGATTGGGCGGTCCCAGCAACGTGCCGGACAAGGTGCAGCGGGCGACACAAACGAAGTTGCCCTTGGGCGGCTCGACCGCCTTCTCCTCCTTGCGGCAGACCTTGTCGAAATGACGTGCAAAGGCGTGCACCGCCGCCGGCTCGCGTTCCAGGAAAACGGCCTTGCATTCGGAACACTGGAACAGAGGCTGATCGGCCGGCGCGTTGTCCAGCAGATCGATCTTGATCGTGAAGTAGTCCGGCTTGCTGAGGAAGAGGGCCGAAATCTCGAACAGCGAATACGCCCGGATCGACCGCGCCAGCCGATGCGCCAGCGGCGCCAGCCCGCGCCGCTCGGGCAGGAAGGTGACCTCGATGGCGTTCAGGCGGGGATCCGGCGGCGGCGGCTCGGGCCGGGCCGGCGCCGTGTAGCGGTCCGTCACCGGACGCGGGCCGGGCGCTGACCGACGGTCGCGGGTGTCGCGGGTGTCGCGCCGGGGCCTGTCGGGACGATCGCCGGGGCGTGGCCCGCGTCGATCCTCGCGGGGCCGGTCATCCGAACGCGCGTCGCGTTGCAGGGGCGCGGACTCAGACGGCGGCTTGCGCGCCCAATTGGGAACGAAATTGAGATCGATCAGGACCTGATCTTTATTCTCCTCCGCCGGGTCAGTCATAGCCAGGAACTATACGGTTTCACGAGGGATCGGGAAAGGTTTTTTCGGGCGGGGTTCCTGCAAAACCCCTCCGGGGTGTTTGCAGGAGAGAAGTCAGAACACAGAATCCAGGAGTCAGAATGCGGATAAAACGTTGCTCGTGAAAGGGTTCTGATTCTGAATTCAGTGCACTGGCGTCCCATAGGGACGCTGAGGCTGACGCAGTTTAGAACACCTTCAGTCTTCAGCCTTCAGCCTATCCACCTGCGTCCTGTGGGACGCCACTGAATTCAGTGAATCGGCCGCATGCCGCTCGGCAGGCTGCGCCGCCGGGGCGAACAGAGCCGCAACGCATGGTAGGCCAGCGAATACAGCCACGGCGTGCGCATCCGCAGCCAGGTCGTCACCCGCTTGGTGCGCGTGGTCCAGGCGGCCAGGCTTTCAACCAGACGCACCGCTTTGGGATTTCCCGGGCCGGCCTTGATCAACTGCGCCCCCAGCGTCGGCGGCACATTGGGCAGGACGATCGTGTTGAGCAGCCGCCAGAAACGCGGCGTCCGGTAACCGCCCTCGATGGAGGGCATCAGCATGGCATCGTAGGCATCCGTGGCAAACCGGTCCATCAGGCGGTCTTCTACGCAGCGCGCATGCAGGGGTGTGTTCGGGAACGGCGTGAGCGACAGGTAAACGACCCACCAGTTGCCGCGCGGCAGCGCATTCAGGGTCTCGGCGATCTCGCGCAGATCGTCCTCCCGCTCGTAGGGGTTGTCGACCAGCACGTCGATGGACAGCATCAGGCCGGCGTCGATCACCGCCTTGGCCGCCTTGAGAAACGAGCGGCTGTCTTCCGGCCGATTGAAGACCTTGGCGTTGAGCCGGGTCGAGGCCTCCAGGCCCATCGTGACGTATTCCAGCCCGCCCGACTTCAGAAGCTGCAGCCGCTCCGGGGTCACGAAGCGCGGGATCAGCCGTACGATAAAGGGCAGGTCGATCTCGGCCTTCATCCGCGCGACAAACTCCTCCACCCATTGGGGCGAGCCCGTGCAGAAGTTGTCGTCCTGGATGTTGATGCCCTTGACCATCGGGGCATGCTCGCGCAGGTGCTTCAGTTCGCGCATCACGCGCTCGACGCCGGCGCGGCGAAGGGCCCCGTGATGAATCCCGTTGCAGCAGTAGGCGCACTTGTAGGGACAGCCGCGCGAGGTGATCAGGTCGTAATACCGGCCCCGCCACTCGGCGTGCGCCTGGTGGAACGACCACGTGAGCTTCCGGAGTTTGCCGCCGTACAGAACGTCGTCCTCCCCGAAGCGGTAGATCGGGAACGGCAGGGAGTCCAGGTCCAGGCGTTGTTCCGCGGTTTCGGGGTTGACGTGGGCCCGTCCCTGCTCGTCGCGCCAGACCAGGCCGGGAATCGTCCGGGCCTCCGCGCCTTCCAGGATCAGCCGCAGCGGCAGTTCGCCGGGGCCGGCCACCGCGTAATCCGCGCCGTCCACGAGCGACTCGGCCGGGCAGAGCGTGGCATGCACGCCGCCCGCCAGAATGCAGCCCCGATACCCCTCCCCGCGCAGCGCCTGCACGAGTTGGCGGTAGGGCTTGAAACTCGCCGTCATGAGATAGAAGCCGAGGTGGGTGACGCCTTCGCGCTGCAGCCAGGCCGCGATCTGCCGCACTTCGGAGGCCGTGAACGTGACCGGATGCCCGGCGCTCGCCAGTTCCTTGACGATGAGCAGCAGCGTGGTGGGAATGCCCAACGACTGCGCGTAACCGCCGAGCACGCGGATCGACAGCGCGCGCGTGCCCTGCTCGATCGTGGCGAGCACGAGTCGCCTGGCGCCGGGAGTTTTGTCTGCAACCTTCATGGGGGTCGGGTCTCTTGACGACCGGGCACGTTAGCGTGTCAGGGGGCGCAGCGTCAACTTGCCTTCCGGCCGGAATCTGCGTAGCCTTTTCAGGAACCGATACAAGGAGCCTCCCATGGCCGAACTCAAGACCGGCGATTCCGACGTCCAGAGCTATCACCCCGTGCTGACATCCCACGAGTACGCGCGCACGTTCTCGGCGCTGGGCATCAAGAAGGCCAACACGCGAACGTGGCAACAGTTGTTGCTGGGCTTCCTGGCCGGGATGTACATCAGCGTGGGATCGCACCTGTTTCTCGTGGCCATGAACGCGGGCATGGGGCGGATCTGGGCCGGCGCCGTGTTCGGCGTCGGGCTGGTGCTGGTGGTCGTCGCGGGCGCGGAGTTGTTCACCGGCAACATCATCATGGTGGTCGGCACGATCACCCGCCAGTTCTCGCTGGCGCGCATGTTGCGTAACTGGATCGCGGTCTATGGCGGCAATCTCGCGGGGGCCTGCCTGTTCGCGCTCATGGTGTGGGCCTCCGGAATCTTCGGGACCCCGGACAAATTGACCGACATCGGCGTGCTGGCGGTGAAGGTGGCCGAGGCCAAACTGGCCCTGACGTTCGGCCAGGCCTTCCTGCGGGGCGTGCTGTGCAACATGCTGGTGATCCTGGCCATCATCATGGCGCTCATGTCCAAGGACATCGTCTCCAAGATTCTCTGCTGCATCCTGCCGATCATGGCGTTCGTGGCCTCGGGTTTCGAACACTGTGTCGCCAACATGTACCTGGTCCCGGCCGGATTGCTCGCCAAGGGCATACCCCTGATGGATCAGGGCGTGATCTGGCACAATATTCTACCCGTGACGCTGGGCAACATCGTGGGCGGGGTCGGCGTCCTGATCCTGCACCCGAACCGCATCCGGCAACTGGCCACGCTCTGGGGCCCGCGCCGGCCGCCGGCACCCGCCCCCGGGAACAAACAGGCGTAGCCGCCTGACGAGGCGTTTGGCGCCCCACCCCGTCACTGCCTTGGGTTTGCCAGGGCCTCCTGCGCAAGTTGGTCACGCGGATTCGCCTGCAAGGCCTTCCGGTAATACAGGTCCGCCCCGGCCCGATCGCCGGATTCCTCATGAAGTATGCCGATAAACGTCAGGCACGAACTGCGGCCCCACCGGGGCTGCAACAGGTCCGCCGGGGTGGTGGCCTCCCGGTCGAACAACGGTTCCGCCTCAAGAAAATGCGCCAGGGCCTGTTGCCGGTCGCCGAGCGGCGCCGGCGCATGGTAGTAGTTACACCCGATCAGGTAGTGCACCCGCGGGTTACCCGGGCCGTACCGCAGCGCGAGTCGTTGGTGGCGGACCACACGGGGCCCCCGCCAGAGCGCGCTGCCGGGGTGATCGGCAATCTGCATGCCGATCAGCGTGCTCACGAGCGCATGGCACTCCGCGTCGTCCGGCCGCAGGCGCAGGGCCGACTCGAGGGCGACGCCGGCCCGCCGGACCCGTTCGGCGGCCCGGTCCCGGGCGCCGGCGCCCTCCTGCCGCTGGCACCACAGTGCCGCATGAAACTCGGCCACACCCTGCCAGTAGAATGCGGGGAACGAGGTCTGGCAGGCTTGCCCCTCGGCCGAGAAGGCCTCCGCGGCCGCGACGAAGCCCTCGTAACTCCACGCATCGAAGGCGGCGCCGAAGGCGACCACCCCCGTCGCCAGTGCGTTGGTCGGCGCCGCAATCGCCGGGTCAACCGTGGCGAGCAGCCCGCCACACAGGGCCAGATAGACGGCAAGCTTCATGCCCCCTTATACAATAACCTTGACGTGAGACCATGATTGTTTGTTGTTTGTAACGCAACCGTGGACTCACGGCTGGAGACCCGCATGCCAAACCCGAAACATATCGTTATTGTCGGCGGAGGCCCCGGCGGCCTGACGTCCGCCATGATCCTCGCTTACCGCGGGTTCAAGGTCACCCTGTTCGAGGCCCAACCCACCGTCGGCGGCCGGAATACGGCCATCCGCTCGGGTCCCTACACGTTCGACGCGGGGCCCACATTCCTGATGCTGAAGGATGTGCTCGATGAGGTCTTCCACGAGGCCGGGGCGGCCACGGACACGCTCATGGACGTGTGCCGGCTGGAACCCATGTACCGGCTGCACTTTGCCGACCAATGGATCGATGCGTCCACCGATCGCGGGCGGATGAAGGCCGAGATCGCCCGCGTCTTCCCCGGCCGGGAGGATCGTTACGACGCGTTCATGAATCGTGAACAGCTTCGCTTCCGGAAACTCTATCCCTGCCTGCAGAAATCCTACCATCGATTCGTCACGCTGTTCTCGGGCGACATGCTCAGGGCCCTGCCTCACCTGGCCCTGGGCCGCAGCCTGTTCACGGAGGTCCTCGGCGTCTTCGGGGACCAGGACCTGGCCCTCTCGTTCACCTTCCAGTCGAAGTACCTCGGCATGTCGCCCTGGGAATGCCCGGGGTTGTTTGCGATGATTCCCTACATCGAGCACGCCTACGGCATCCACCACCCGATCGGCGGCCTGAGCCGCATCTCCGAGTGCATGGCCGACGTGGCGCGCCGCAACGGGGCCGACCTGCGCCTCGCCACGCCCGTCGAACAGATTGTCGTGCGCGACGGCGCGGCCGTTGGCGTGCGCCTCGCCGGCGGCGAGGTCGTGGAAGCCGACGAGGTCGTGATCAACGCCGATTTCGGGCATGCCGCCACACGGCTCTTTGCCCCGGGCGTTCTGCGGAAATACACGCCCCGCAAACTGGGGCGGATGAAGGTGTCCTGCTCGACCTTCATGATGTATCTCGGGTTGGACCGGCGCTACGAGGCGCCGCATCACGCCATCGTCTTTGCCCGCGACTACCGTTCCAACATCGAGCGCATCTTCGCGGGGCGGGACCTGACGGCCGATCTCTCGTTTTACGTGCGCAATGCCAGCGTCACCGACCCGACGCTCGCGCCCGAGGGTCACTCGGCGCTGTACATCCTCGTTCCCGTCCCCAACCTGCGCGGCGACATCGATTGGGCGCAACGCCGGGCGGCCTATCGCGAGATGACGCTCGACGCGGTGGAGGCCCGCACCGGCATGGACATCCGGCGCCACATTGTGACGGAGCACCTCGTGACGCCTGCGGACTGGCGCGAGACGTACCGGGTCTACGAGGGCGCCACCTTCAACCTGGCGCATAACGTGGGCCAGATGCTTTACATGCGACCCCGGAACAAGTTCGAGGATGTCGATCATTGCTATCTGGTCGGCGGCGGCACGCATCCGGGCAGCGGCCTGCCGACGATCTACGAGTCGGGCCGAATCTCCGCCAACCTGATCTCCCGCCGCCATGGCGTCCCGTACGTATCGGGCAACCTCGAAGTCTGACCGAGATCCGGCCGCACCGCCGGGCGCTCTTTTCTGTTGCTTCATGCCCCCCCGCGGGGCATAAAGGCAGCCGTTGCTCAACCCAACCCAACGGAGGAGATGCCATGAAGACCAAGACTGAAGTGATTGCAGAGTTGGCCGGGACTGCCGGAATCGAAAAGAAGCAGGCTGAGGCGATGCTGGAGGCCTTGGTCGCCATGGCAATCCGGGAAGCTTCGAACGGGTTCACCATCCCCGGTCTTGGCAAACTGGTGAAGGTGGAGCGCGCAGCCCGGACAGGTCGCAATCCCGCCACCGGCGCGACAATCCAGATTGCCGCCAAGACCGTCCTGAAGTTCAAGATCGCCAAGGCCGCGAAGGATGCGATCCTGAAGGTGGGCTGAGCGGCCATCGCAGATCGTGGAGTGCGGATCGGAGACCCAGGGCGGCATCTCCGGAATCCGTTCGATCGTCGAGCCCTTCGCGGTTCGCAACGGCCCGGGGCTCGCGGTCTCCCCGGCAGGCGGCCTGGCGCACATCAGAACCCGCGCAAGCCGGTGCTTGACCGTTTCGTGAGGCCC
Source organism: uncultured Verrucomicrobiota bacterium (assembly GCA_964611575.1). Lineage (GTDB taxonomy): Bacteria > Verrucomicrobiota > Kiritimatiellia > CAIKKV01 > CAITUY01 > CAITUY01. The sequence goes on along the minus strand of CAZTAJ010000030.1, from coordinate 2,325 downwards.
TCCTTCGGCGTCCGTTTGAGAACGACATACGGAAGGCCATGCCGCCTGCAGAATTCGCGCTTCTCCGGTCTGTCGCCGTCTTCATTGACGGCATAGAGGTCCGGCTTGAGTCTGCGGATTTCCGGCTCGGCATCCACGTGACCGGAAGGAACCAGTCGTAACAGCCGGTGACGATCAGATCGTCCTTCTTCATGGGTGCGTCTTTTTCGACGTGTCATTCCCTCTTCTTCATGTCTGCCCTCCTGGTCCTTTTCGCGTGCGAGTCGCCCGCGTTTCCGACGGGCGCCTCCGCATCAGATCGAGTCAATATGGACTGGCGGGTTTGCGGGGGAAACGATTTTCCGATCCGCCCGGCCACATCCGCTTTCAGTAGTGCGCATGGTTGCGCCATAAGTGGACGATCTGGTATGGTCACCTCGCTGCTGATGGGGAGGTATGATGTCGATCGTCAGATTCAGTGTATCGCTAGAGAAGGACCTGGTGGCCGATTTCGACCGGAAGATCAAGGCTGAACGCTGCCCGACCCGATCCAAGGCTGTGGGCGACTTGATCCGCGCGGGGCTCGTGCAGGCGGAATGGCGGGCGGGCGAGGAAGTCGCCGGCGCCATCGTCCTCGTCTACGACCACCATAAACGCGATATCCTGCAGCGACTGACCGACGTCCAGCACGACTGCCATCACGCCATCATCTCCACGCAGCATATTCACCTGGATCACGACAACTGCCTGGAAATTGTCGCCGTACGCGGCACCCCGCCAGAGATAGAGGCCATCCACAAGCGGCTGAAAGCCGTCAAGGGCCTGAAGCACGTCTCGCTTGCCGCGGGAACGACAGGCCGGCGCCTTTCCTGACACAAGATACCGATTGGCAAGGGGTGGTTGCGGGGTATACTGGCGGCCATTTCCGGAGGGAACCGCCATGACAACCCGCGCCGACCGCACGGAGAAAGCAGCATCCTGTTTCAAGGAGGGATTCGCCTGTTCCCAGGCCGTCCTTTCCGCCTTCGCCGACGAATTGGGATTGGACCACAACCTGGCCCTGAAAGTGGCGGCCGGCTTCGGCGGCGGCATGGGACGAACCGCCCAAACCTGCGGGGCGGTCACCGGCGCCTATATGGTCATTGGCCTAAAGCACGGATCCACATCAGGCCAGGACCGGGAAACCAAGGAGAAGACCTACCGGTTGGTGCGGGAATTCAACGAAACGTTCAAGGCCCGCAACGCTTGCCTGACCTGCAAGGAGCTTCTGGGTTGCGACATCAGCACCCCGGCAGGGCTGGAGGAAGCGAAGCGAAATAATCTACTGGCCACAATCTGTCCGAAAGTGGTGCGGGACGCCGTCGAGATTCTTGCAGAGATGGTGTGACGCCCCTTGCCTTGGCGGAAATCATGGCCTTGATGAAGTCGCAGAGGGATTCAGAAGTCATGCCGGGTCTCTGCCGCCCACCGGCCTTTCACCGCTCCGGACTTTTCAACCGTAACAGTTTAGCCCATTTCGCGAAGGGTCACGCGGAATTGGCATAGAGAGCTTCCTGAGCGGAGGCAATCTTGGCGGTGAAGAGAGTGTAGAGGAAATTGAGATCGGACTGATACATCCCCCTGCGGTGTGCCCTGTTCGGGATAACTGAGCTGTCCACGTTCCCAGTTCCGCGCGGAGGCGGTTCGCCACACAGGGCACTGACTGTGTGGCGATCCGCTGGAGCGCGGTATCCGTGGGGAAGCGTAGCGCTTCCGCGATCGAGTGCATGGCACGAGCGTAGGGCCTGGCGCGCCGGGTGCGTACGCAGCCGGCGTGACCCCCGGAGCCGCCCTGCGGCGGAGGGGGCGAAGCAGGCCCGGAGCGTACGTTCGGGGATGGAGTGAGGCCCGCCCGGCAGAGAGCACCTGGCGTGCCCCGTGGCCTTTTCCTCGCACGGGGCATGTCAGGTGCGGGGGCTGGTATCCGTGTATGGCATATTCATCAGCGAATCAATCGGGATGGTCTTGAGCGTAGGGAACCCCGAGCATGTGAAAGTGGGTCCAACCGTAAGCATGGGCATGCACAGCAGGAGGCGCGTAGGTGGCCGCCGTGGGTCGGAGGGCCGTGGGTCGTTTGGCTGAGAGGTCGGCGCGGCCGCGCGCAGCGCGGTGGCGCCGACCGGGGGCTGGCAGTGCCGCCCCGCCGGCAGTGAGATGACGCTGGCCGTGGACCGCCGTGCGTCGCAGCAGAGGGAGTGTTGACAACGCAAGCGGATCTGTGGTCTTATCGCACCCGTCAGTTGATCTTTGTAATTCGATGTTCGTACTGAAGGAACAAACGGAAGTCCGTTAAAATCGGACGCGGTC
>CAZTAJ010000029.1:0-38999 GCA_964611575.1 uncultured Verrucomicrobiota bacterium | reverse complement strand
GCTTCTGAATACTGCGCTTGCAGAACCGACGAAGGAGGTTTTGCAAGCGCCTCAATTGATTAACTTGCGCCCGCCGCTTGGTTGTGGGAAGCGGATATGCCGGCGAATGCGGGAGGCGTGCGGCGCGCCACGTGAGCCGCGGTGGACGCGGCAACGCGGCCTTCAGCATCATGCGTGCCCTCCCATGGGGTTTGGGCGTGTGCCGTGCCGGGCCGCCCGGGCGTGGAAAACAAAAAGTCCCGTGCCGGTTGCCCGGCACGGGACTGTGTTCGTAGCCTTCGGAACGGATCAGGCGGGCGGCAGGACCGGCGGCTGCGCATCCTTCTCCGCCATGGCTTGACGGCGGCTGAGTTTGACGCGGCCCTTCTCGTCGACCCCGATGCATTTCACCCACATCTGGTCGCCGACCTTGCAGACATCCTCGACGGTGCGCACGTGGCAATCGGCGAGTTCGCTGATATGGACGAGCCCGTCGCGGCCGGGGAAGATTTCCACGAAGCATCCGAACTTCGTGATTCCAACCACGGTGCCGTTGTAGATGGTGCCTTCCTCCGCTTCAGCCGTAATCATGCTGATCTCGCGCACGGCGAGTTTGAGGCCTTCGGCCGTGGTGCTGAACACCTTCACGGTGCCGTCTTCCTCAATATCGATCTGCGCGCCGCTGATTTCCGTGATGCGGCGGATGTTCTTGCCGCCGGGACCGATCAATTCGCCGATCTTGTCGGCGGGAATCGTCAGGGTCTCGATGCGCGGCGCGTAGGCCGACATTTCGGCGCGCGGCGCGGCGATCACGGACTGCATGAAGTCCAGGATCTGGAAGCGCGCGTGGCGGCACTTGGCGAACGCCTGCTCGACCACGGCCCAGGGCAAACCCCGGATCTTGAGGTCAAGCTGGAAGCCGGTGATCCCGTCGCGGGTGCCGGCGACCTTGAAGTCCATATCGCCGCAATGATCCTCGTCACCGAGGATATCCACAACGACGGCCGTCTTGGTGGCGCCGGTGAACAACCCGCACGAGATGCCGGCCACGGGCTTGCGGATCGGGATGCCGGCATCCATCATGGCCAGCGTTCCGACGCAAATGCTGGCCATCGAACTTGAGCCGTTGGAGCCCATGATGTCGGAGACCAGTCGCACCGTGTAGGGGTAATCCGTGGGCATCACGCGCGCCAGGGACCGTTCCGCCAGGGCGCCGTGGCCGATTTCACGCCGGCCGGGCGAGCCCATGCGGCCCGTTTCGCCCACGCTGTACGGCGGGAAGTTGTAGTGCAACATGAAGCTCTTGGAGGTCGCGCCCCCGGCGATGGCATCCATATCCTGTGCATCGCGGCTTGTGCCGAGTGTGATGGTGCCCAGGGCGTGGGTTTCGCCGCGGCCGAAGAACGCCGAGCCGTGCACGCGCGGCAGGACGCCGACCTTGGCCACGAGCGGACGCACGGTTTCGAAATCGCGGCCATCGATGCGTTTGCCGTCCTCGAGCACGTTGCGGCGCACGGTTTCGATCCCGAGTTCGTCGAACATGGCGCGGAACTGTTCCGAGGTCATCGCGGGGAACGTTTCGAGCAGCTTCGTCTTGAGGGCGGCGCTGATCTTCGAGACGGCTTCCCGACGGGCCATTTTCCCGCCGATCAGGTAGGCCTGCTTCAACTCGGCCCCGGCGATGCCGCGCGCGGCGTCGAGCAGGGTGTGGTCGGCGGCCGGTTCGGTGACCTTCTTTTCGGGAAGGCCGGCCATGCGGCGCAACTCGAGCTGGGCGGCGATGAGTTTGGCGCACTCGCCCTGCGCGAACCTCATGGCTGCGATGAGATCGGCTTCCTGGATCTCGTCGCCGGCGCCTTCAATCATGATCGGCATGTCCCGGGTGCCGGCATAGATGAGATCCATGTCGCTCACTTCGGATTCGGCGATCGTGGGGTTGGCCACGAAGTGACCGTCGATGCGCCCGACGCGCACGCCCGCGATCGGGCCCATGAACGGCAGCTCGGACATCGTCAAGGCGGCGCTGGCGGCGGTGATCGAAAGGATGTCGCAATCGTTCTGGCCGTCCGCGGAGAGGAGGGTGTTCACGATCTGCACATCATTCCGATAGCCTTCGGCGAAGAGCGGCCGGATGGGCCGGTCGGTGAAACGGGCCGTGAGAATCTCCTTCTCGGAGGGCCTTCCTTCACGTTTGAAGAAGCCGCCCGGGAACTTGCCGGCGGCGGAGAAGCGCTCGCGATACTCCACCTGCAGCGGGAAGTAGTCGATGCCTTCGCGGGGGGAGTTGCTGGCGGTTGCGGTCGAGAGCAAAAGCGTGTCGCCCTGACGTACGGTGACGGAACCGCCCGCCTGGAGGGCGAACAGGCCCGTTTCGATGGTCAGCAATTTGTCGCCGACCGTGACTTGAATAGAGACAGGTTCATTCATAGGTGTAAGTATTGTGGAGAGGATAACGCAAACTCATGGAATCCCAGGTTGTGCCAGGCACACCGCGGGGCATTCCGGAGCCGCTGCCACCGTGGTTAACGGCGGAGTTTCAGACGCTTGATGATATCCTGGTAACGCGTTTCATCCGTGCTCTTCACGTAGTTGAGGAGGCGGCGACGCGCGCTGACCATCTTCAGGAGGCCATAGCGGGAGCTGTGGTCCTTCTTGTGGAGTTTCAGATGCTCCGTGAGTTCCTCGATGCGGCGCGACAGGAGTGCGATCTGCACCTCCGAGGAGCCGGTATCGTTCGCGTGGCGTTGGAACTCTTTCCGAATCGTACTTTTATCTTGAGGGTCCATACTAGCCTGAGCCCACTTCCCTTTCGTTAGTCTTTCTGTTTCTTTTTGTGCGGCAGTGTAATGTCCGGATACCATGTTTGTAAAGCCTTGTTCCAGACTTTTTGCGGGGTCGGTGCGTGCAGGGCGCGGCGGGCGGCGGCGACATCGCGGCGAATCTGGCGGACCAGCGCCGCCAGGGTGCGAAAGCGCCGTTCGGGCCGCAGGAACGTGATGAAAAACACCTCGATCCGGCGTCCATAGAGGCAGAGGCGGGCATCGAGCACGTGCAGTTCGAGAAGCGGCGCGGAGGCCCGGTCCACGGTCGGATGGACGCCAAAATTCACGATGCCCTCGTGGGCGCGCCCCTGGATCAGGGCCTGGACGGCATAGATGCCGACGGGCGGCCTGACTTCGTTATGGGGGTCGAGATTGGCGGTGGGGTAGCCCAGTTCGCGCCCGATGCGGCGGCCGCGGACGACGGTGCCCAGGATGCTGAAGGGGCGGCCGAGCAGTTGCTGCGCCAGGGGCAGCCGGCCTTCGGCGATGGCCTTGCGGATCCGCGTGCTGGATACCGTGACTCCCGCGTGGCGTACGGGGGGGACCTGGGTCAGCCGGATGCCGCGGCGGGCGGCCCAGGCGGCGAGCATGGCGGTATCGCCCCGGCCCAAGTGGCCGAAGCGCCAGTCTTCGCCCACCAGGATGTGCTGCAGGGTGGGGGTGGACCGCTCAAGCCGCGCCAGGAACGCCTCCGGCTCCAGCGCCGCCAGGCGCCGCGTGAAGGGGATCAGCAGGCATCCATCCATGCCCACGCGACTCATCAACTCGACCTTATGCGGCGTGGACGTGAGCAGGAGCGGGGCGGCCTCGGGACAGAGGATCTTGAGCGGGTGGGTGTGAAACGTCATGGCCCACGCTTCGCCCTCCAGGGACCGGGCCTCGGCGATCGTCCGCCGGAGCACCTCCTGGTGGCCCCGGTGCACACCGTCGAAGAATCCCGCGGCGAGGCAGATGGGGCGCCGGGTGTGACGCAGGGCGGCCATGGAGCGGACGACCTTCATGCGTCCTTACCCTTCGCGGGCGCCATCGGCCAGCGTGTGCATGGGAATCACCACGTCCATGAGCTGCATGGTGTCACGTTGCAGCAGGGCATCGAGTGTGAGGGCCTGGGCCACCGTAAAGCCACCGGACTCGGTGCGCCGCAAGCGTTCGAGATGGGCGCCGACGCCGAGGCGTTCGCCGATGTCGTGGCAGATGGTGCGCACGTAGGTGCCCTTCGTGCAGCGCAGCACAAAGGACGCGCGGGGCAGCGTGAAATCGAGAAGGTCGAACGCGTAGATGTGGATGAGGCGGGGCTTGCGCTCGATCTCCTGGCCCTTGCGGGCCATTTTGTAGAGCGGCACGCCCGCGACCTTCACCGCCGAGACCATGGGCGGGATCTGGAACAGGTCGCCCTTGAAGGCGGCCATTTCCTGCGCGAGCTTTTCGCGGGTGATGGCCGACGGGTCGGTTTCGCGCAGGATCGCGCCGTCGGCATCCTGCGAGTCCGTGGTCACCCCCAGCTTCATCACGCCCTCGTAGGTCTTGTCGGACGACATGAACCGTTCGGAAAGGCGCGTGGCGCGGCCGAGCATGATGACCAGCAGGCCGGTGGCGGCCGGGTCGAGGGTCCCGCCGTGTCCGACCTTCTTGAGCCGGAAATGGCGCCGGATGCGGTCCACGATATCGTGCGACGTGGGGCCCGACGGCTTGTCGATCAGCAGGACGCCGTCAAAGGGGTCAGTTCGGTTCATTCGGGGGGGCCTTTGGCGAATCCGCCGGTGCGGGCGGGGGAGGTTCGAGCTGCGCCAGCAGGGTCAGGACGCGGTCGCCGACCTCAATGGAACGATCGATGTCGAACTGCAGCCGGGGTGTGTACTTCAGGATCACGGTCTCGGCGACGGCCTCCTGGATGGCGGTCCGCAGGAACCTCAGGTGGTGCAGGACGCGCTGGTGCAGGGCCTCGTCGCCGCGCACCGACACCAGCACGTGGGCGGTGCGCAGGTCGCTGCTGACCCTGACATGGGTGATGGTCACCGCGGCCACATCGACGATCGACCGGTCGACAACGCGGTAGAGGATGCTGCCGATTTCGCGGCGCAGAAGCTCATTCACGCGGGTGAGGCGATCGACCTTCATGCCATCGGGCCCCTGTGGCGTTAGAGGGTTTGGGTGATCCGTTCGACCTCGAAGACTTCCAGCACGTCACCCTCGGCGAACGCGGCGTAGTTGTCGAGGCGGATGCCGCACTCCTGACCTTCGCGCACTTCGGCGGCTTCGTTCTGGAACCGGCGCAGGGAGTTGATGGAACCTTCGTAGAGCACGGTGTTCTCGCGCTTGACGCGGACCTTGAAACGCGGCGTCACGCGGCCGTCGGTGACCATGCAACCGGCGACCGTGCCGCCCTTGGACATATGGAACACCTGCAGCACCTTCGCGTGGCCGGTGATCTTCTGCTTGAGAATGGGCGTGAGCAGGCCCGCCATGGCCTCGCGCACCTGGTCGATCAGCTCGTAAATGATGCTGTGCAGGCGGATCTCGACGCCCTCCTGCTTGGCGAGGCGGCTGATGGTCTCGTCGAGGGAGACGTGAAACCCGATGATGACGGCATCCGAGGCGCTAGCCAGCAGCACGTCGTTGGACGAGATGTTGCCGACATCGCTGAGCAGGATGTTGATGGTCACCTTGTCGCTGTTGATTTCCCTGAGCGCGTGTTCGATCGCCTCGATGGATCCCTGGACATCCCCCTTGATCAGGAGTTTGAGCTCGACCTTTTCCGAGGTTTCCTTCAAGCGGTCGAAGAGGCTGGTCAGCGAGGCCCGTTTGGGTGCGGTCAGCGCCGTGGCCTTCAGGTCGGCCTGGCGTTGCGCGGCGATCTCGCGCGAGGCCTTTTCGTTGGACGAGACTTCGAACGCGGCGCCAGCCTCGGGCACGCCGGGCAGGCCCAGGCACTTGACGGGGGTCCCGGGTCCGGCGGTCTTCACCTTTTCGCCGTGGTCATTGAACAAGGCGCGGACGCGGCCGACCTGGACACCCGACATGAGGACATCGCCCATTTTCAGCGTTCCGTCCGTGACCAGGATGTTGGCGGTGGGGCCCATGCCGGATTCCAGTTGCGCCTCGATGACAAACCCCTTGGCCGGGTTGGCGGGATTGGCCTTGAGGTCCATCATCTCGGCCTGCAGGAGAATCAGGTCGAGGAGTTCGGGAACGCCCTGCCCGGTCAGGGCGCTGACGGGTGCGCACAGCGTCGTGCCGCCCCAGTCCTCGGGCGTCAGTTCGATGGCGGCCAGTTGCTTCTTGAGGCGGTCGATATTGGCCGAGGGCAGGTCGACCTTGTTCATGGCGATCATGACCTGGACCCCGGCGGCCTTGGCGTGTTTGATGGCCTCCTGGGTCTGGGGCATGATGCCGTCGCCGGCGTCGATGACGATGATGGCGATATCGGTCATCTTGGCGCCGCGGGCGCGCATGGCCGTGAAGGCTGCGTGACCGGGGGTATCGAGGAAGGTGATGCTCTTCCCCTTCACCTTGACGGTCGAGGCGCCGGTGTGCTGGGTGATGCCGCCGGCCTCGCTCTTGACCACATTGGTGTTGCGGATGCGGTCCAGCAGGGAGGTCTTGCCATGGTCCACATGGCCCAGCACGGCCACGATGGGCGGACGGGTCGTGGGTTCGGAGGGAATGCCGACCGGAGGAGGGGGCGCGACGACCGGGGGAGGCGGGGCAGGCTTTTCGGCCTTCTTTTCCTTCTCGACCTTGAACCCGTGTTTTTCGGACACGCGGGCGCAATCCTTGATGTCGATGTGCTCATTGATCGACGCCAGGATGTTCAGGCGCATGAGCTCGGCGATGAGCTGGTTCGGGCGCACGGCCAGGATGGTGGCGAGGTCGCGGACCGTGATGGGACCCTTGAGAAAGATGGTCTTGCCCACGATCGTGGCGCCCACCACGGCAGGTGTGGCGGGTGCGGGCGCCGTTGCAGCCGGCGGCGTCGGAACCGGGGGAGGCGTGGCGGGCTTGGGCGCGGGCGCCTGGGAAACCGCCGGCTTGGCGGGCGGCGGCACGGGAGCGGCGGCGATTTTGGGCGCCACAACCTTCGGGACCGGCTTCGCTTCGGGCGCGGCGGGCTGGGCGAGTGAGGCCTTGATCTTCGCGATCGTATCGGCCTCGACGGCGTTGCTGGCCTGTTTTGCGGATGACCCCATCGCCGCGAGGCGATCGAGCAGGTCCTTGCTGGTCAACCCCAGTTCTTTCGCTAATTCATGAACTCTCATGCGGGCCCTTCGGTCTTTTCGACGTCATGCGGCTGTGCTGCGGCGGCGGCTTCAAAGATGGTCTTGGCCGTGGCGGCATCAAACTCGCCGCTGGCTTCAAGGTCGGTCACTTCCGCCGCCAGGATGCCCTCGATATTGAGGAATCCGGCGTTGACCAGTTTGGTGGCATTTTCAAGTCCGATGCCCGGCACTTTGCCGAGGCTCTCAATGGCGCGCGCCACCTTCTCCTCGAACGAGACGTTGCCTTCGTCCTTCTGGACGTTGATTTTCCACCCGAGCAGTTTGGAGGTCAGTCGCACGTTCTGGCCGCGTTTGCCGATCGCCAGCGAGAGCTGGTCCGCTTCGGTGGTCACATGCACGACTTTGGGTTTGTCGGGGTCGATTTCGACCTTGGTCAGCTTGGCGGGGGAGAGGGCGTTAGTCACGTAGGTTTTGACGTCGTCGCTCCAGCGGACGATGTCGATCTTCTCCCCGGACAACTCGCGGACGATGTTCTTGACACGCATCCCGCGCATGCCGACGCAGGCGCCCACGGGGTCGACCTTGCCGTCGTGGGACACCACGGCGATCTTGGAGCGGTAGCCGGCTTCCCGGGCGACCCCCTTGATCTCGACCGTCTTGTCCGCGATCTCGGCCACTTCCAGCTCGAACAGGCGCTTGACGAAGTCCGGATGGCTGCGGGAGAGCACGATGCTGGGCCCGGCGCTGTTGTCCTGCACGGCCACGATCAGTGCGCGGATCTGGTCGCCCACCTGGTAGATTTCGGTTGAGATCCGCTCCTTGGCGGGCATCACGGCTTCCGCGCGGCCCAGGTCGACGATGATGTCGCTGCGCTCGAACCGACGGATGGTGCCGCTGACGATGTCGCCGGCCCGGTCGCGGTACTCGGCGAACACAATGTTCCGTTCCGCCTGGCGGATCTTCTGCATGATGGCCTGCTTGGCCGTCTGCGCGGCGATCCGGCCGAAATTGTTGGGCGTGACCTCGATCTCGATCTGGTCGCCGATCTTGGCCGACGGCTTGGTGCGCTGGGCTTCATGCAGGGTCACATCGTCGTGTTTGGACGCGACCTTGTCCACGACGGTGACGGTGGCGAAAGCCCTGATATCGCAGGTCTTCCGGTCAATATTGATGCGCAGATCCCGGGCGGGACCCACGCTCTTGCGCGAGGCGGAAAGCAGGGCGCTTTCCACCGTCTGGATCAGGATCTCGCGGTCGATACCGCGTTCCTTCTCCAGATAACTCAATACCGCAGCCAGTTCACCGTTCATATTCCGCCTAACTGGGCCAATCCGCGCGAGCGGATGTTTACCCTCAAGACACAAAAGAGTGGGAAAACCCCACTCTTCGAGCGACAGCGCTTTCCTACAAGGGCGGAACTATACGAGTCGCCTGCCGGATGGTCAAGCGCATTTGGGGGCGCAACGAACCCGCAGCGATGGGGGCCGGCCCGGGCGGGGCGGCCCACCCCTCCGCGGCCGCCTTAGTGGACCTTTTTCGCTTCGCGGCGCTTGGCGATGATTTCCTCGGTCAGCGAGAACGGCACCGCCTCATAGTGTTCGAAGTGCATGGTGAACGAGGCGCGGCCCTGCGAAATCGTGCGGACCGTATTGGAGTACCCGAACATCTCGCTCAGCGGGACGAATCCCCGGACCACCTTGCAGTCGCCCTGTTCCTCCATGCAATCGATGCGGCCGCGGCGCTGACAGATCGAGCCCGTCACGGGGCCCATGAAGTCCTCGGGCGTGACCACCTCGACCGACATGATCGGCTCGAGCAACTGGGGTTTGGTCTCCAGGAAGAGTTTGTGGAAGCAGGCCCGGGCCGCCTCGATGAAGGCGAATTCGTTGGAGTCCACTTCGTGGAAGGACCCGTCGTACACCGTGACGCGCATGTCCACCACGGGGTAGCCGGCGACCGGCCCCTTGCACATGGCCTTGACCACGCCCTTTTCGACCGACGGGATATATTGGGTGGGAATGCGCCCGCCCTTGACCTCGTTGACGAACTCGAACCCCTGGCCGGGGCCCAGCGGCTCGACCTTGAGGCAGACGTGCGCGTACTGGCCGCGCCCGCCGGACTGCTTGATGTGCTTGTATTCACCGTCGACGCCCTGGATGCCGGTCTCGCGCAGGGCCACTTCCGGCCGGCCGACTTCGGCGACGACGTTGTATTCGCGGCGCATGCGGTCCACCAGGATTTCGAGGTGCAGTTCGCCCATGCCCGAGATGATGGTCTCCTTCGTCTCGTCGTCGAACCCGACCACGAAGGTCGGATCCTCATCCGCCAGCGAGTGCAGGGCGTGGCTCATCTTCTCGTCGTCCGAACGGCTTTCCGGCTTGATGCTGATCGACATCACCGGCGCGGGAAACTCGATGGAGCCCAGCACGATGGGGTGATCCTCGCAGCAGAGCGTGTCGCCGGTCTTGGTCTGCTGCAGGCCGACCACCGCGACGATATCGCCGCAGCGAGCCTCATCGATCGCCTCCTGGCGATTGGCGTGCATACGCAGCAGGCGCCCGATACGCTGTTCGCGGTTGCGGGTGCTATTGAGCACGGGACTGCCCGAGGCGATCTTGCCTGAGTAGACCCGGATGTAGATCAGCTTGCCCATGTGCTTGTCGGCGGCAACCTTGAACGCCAGGGCGGAAAAAGGCTCGTTCTCGGAGTGGTTGCGGTGCTCCTCGGCCTCATCCACGCGGCCGATGACCGGCGCGATGTCGGCGGGCGAGGGCAGGAAATTGACGACGCCGTCGAGGAGATGCTGGACGCCCTTGTTCTTGAAGGCGGCGCCGCAGTAGACGGGGATCACACGCCGGGCGATGGTGGCCTTGCGGATGATGCCGAGGATCTCCTCCTGCGAAAGGTCGCCGGTTTCCAGGAACTTCTCCAGCAGCACATCGTCCTGTTCGGCGCACTTTTCGACCAGGTTGGCGCGCCAGGTTTTGGCCTTTTCCGCCTTGTCCTCAGGAATATCGCGCTCCTCGAAGGCCCGGCCCTTGTCCCCCTCGAGGTAGTAAATGGCCTTCATCGTGATCAGGTCAATGATGCCGACAAACTTGTCTTCACTGCCGATGGGGACGACGACCGGCACGGCGTTGGCGCCGAGTTCGGTCTGGATTTCCTCGACCACGCCGAAGAAGTCCGCGCCGGTCCGGTCCATCTTGTTGATGAACGCGAGTTTGGGAACGCTGTATTTCTCGCTCTGGCGCCAGACCTGTTCGGACTGCGGTTGAACGCCGCCCACGGCGCAGAACAAGGCGATGGCGCCGTCCAGCACGCGCAGGCTGCGCTCCACCTCGGCGGTGAAGTCCACGTGTCCGGGGGTGTCGATCAGGGTGATGCGGTGGTCGCGCCAGGTGGTGGTGGTGGCGGCCGAGGTGATGGTGATGCCCCGCTCCTGTTCCTGCTCCATCCAGTCCATGGTGGCGGCGCCGTCGTGGACTTCGCCGATCTTGTGGGTCTTGCCCGAGTAGAAGAGAATCCGTTCGCTGACGGTCGTCTTGCCGGCATCGATGTGGGCCATGATGCCGATGTTGCGGATCTTATCCAGCGATATGTGCGTATCCATGATGGTGTCCTTAATGCGTTCCCTGCCAGCCCCGAAAAAAAAGGCCGCACAGTGTGTGCGAGATGGCGCTGAAACGCAAGCAAATAAGGGGAATCGGAAAACCCTCAATCCGCCGCCGTGGTGCGCGGCTCCCACGGACCGGCATCCAGACGCGTGACACGGTAGGGGCCGGACTTGAAGAGCACGGTTTCGCCAGGCCCCGGACGCGGGCCCAGTCCGTCCGTATAGAGGAGGACCGCGGGGGTGGGCAATGACCGGATGAGCGCGCCGTCGGGCCGCCGCACCGGCCCGGGCCAGCGCGTGGTCCTGAGATAGTAGGCGCCTTCGTCATTGGTCGAGAGCGCGGCGGAGTGGACGCCGGTGATGCCCTGCCGGTCCAGCCAGGCCAGCACCGCGGTCCAGTTAGCGTCCGGAGGGGCCTGGACGCGCAAGGGGAGGAGGGCAGCCCCGACGCCGAGACTGACAACGATGACGGCCGACGCAAGGGGGTGCCGGCCGGCGCGCCTCAGGCCGCGCGAGGGCAGGCGGGCGATGCCGTATCCGGCGAGCAGCGCGAGCGAGGGATAGAGGGGCAATTCGTAGCGCGGGCGCTTGTCGGGGAACAGGGTCAGCGCCACGAACCAGCCGCAGGTCCAGATCACGGCCAGCCCGAGACCGCGGCGGTGCGGTCGGGACGCGGGCCGGGTCCAGGCGATGCCGGCGGCGGCGCCGAGGGCGAGCATCCAGGGCCAATAGGTGCGACCGATCTCGGCCAGATAGTACCACGGCGGCTCCGCATGCAGCCGGCCGAGCGTGCGGTCGGCAATCTCGGCGCCGAAGTAGCGCGTGGTGAAAGCGGCGCCGTGCTCAACGACCATGGCGATATGCCAGGGGGAGGCCACGGTCAGGGCCACAACGAACGTGCCGAGAAGCGCCAGGGGCTGCGCCGGACGCCCGCGCCACAGAAGCCAGATGGCCAGGAGGGGCAGGGCGAGCAACGCCATCAGGGGTTTGCAGAGCAGGGCCAGGCCGAGCGGGACGCCGGCCCAGAGGAACCAGGCCGGCCGGCGCCGATGGAGTCCTTCCACGACACAGGCGACGCAGGTGAGCATGAAGGCAAGCTGCCAGAGGTCCAGCGAGATTTCGCGCGTCCGACGGAAGAATTCGTAGGTCAGCGCCAGGACGAGTCCCGCCGCGAGCGCCGGGATCCGGCCCAACAGGCGGCGGCCGATGAAGACGGTCAACAGGACACAGAGTGCGGCGGCGGCGATCGACGGCAGGCGCGCCGCGACAAGGCTGACGCCGGCCAGGTGGAGCACCCCCCCGTGAATCCAGAGCACCAGCGGGGGTTTGTTGAAATAGGGCAGCGACGGCTGGAGGTGAAGGGTCCAGAAGCAGGCGGGATTGCGCCAGGCCTGCAATCCCACCGCCGCATAGCGGGCGGTGTCGGTCCGGAAATCGCCCTGGTCGAGGTGCGGCAGGGTGACGGCCAGCAGCACGAGCACCGGCAGCACAAACAGCCAGACGCAGCACGATGACGGTGAACCTTTCACGCGCAACACCATAGCCGGTGGGCCGTCTGGCGTCGAGCCAGTGTCGCGTCCAGTCAGTATCCTTGAAAGCAATTTGTCATTCCCGCCCATTTGATATTAGATGGGCGCATGAATCCGTCTCCCCCGGTGCTGACCATGCCTCGCGGCATGACCAACGCCTACCTGTTCCAGATTTTCAATGCGTCGTCCTGGTCTTTCATCCTGGGCACGCCCATGCTGCTGTTCCTCAAGGGGTTGGACGCTCCGGCCTCCGTTCTGGGGGCGGCGTTGGCGATGACCCCGCTGTTCGCGGCGCTTCAGATCCCGGCGGCCAGCTATGTCGAGAAGATCGGGTACAAGACATTTGTTGTCCGGGGTTGGACGTCCCGCAGCATCTTCATCCTCGGCATTGCCGTTGTTGCCCTGTTGCCTGACAGCGTCTCCACGACCATTCGGATTACGCTGACCTTGTTCATGATGGCCTGTTTTGCGGCGGCCCGGGGCATCTCGATGTGCGGCCTCATGCCCTGGATCACCCAGATCATTCCCGAACCGCTCCGCGGCGCCTTCATCGCCCGCGACACCACATGTATGTACATTGCGCTCACCGGCACGATGCTGCTCTCCAGTTGGTTTGTCGGCGCGTTCCCCTCCGTGCGTGCGTTCGGTTTCCTGTTCATTTTCAGTTATCTGACCGCGTTGGTCAGTCTGGTCTTCCTGCGGCGCATACCCGACATTCCGACCGCCCACTCCAGCGCCAGCGGGATCCGGCCTCCGTGGAGGGACATGCTCCTCTTTCCCCCGTTCTTTCGATTTGTGCTCTTCAACGTCGTGTACAGTTTCTTCACGTCAGCCCTCGGCGTGATCTGGGTGCCGTTCCTGAAGGACGGCCTTCATGTCTCCGAAAGCCTTATCCTGGGTATCTCGTCCTATTCCTGCATCGTCTGCGCCGGCGTGGCGCTGATCACCGGCCCGGTCGCCGACCGCACCGGCAGCCGCCCGCTGATGGCCTTTGCCAGCGGTCTGATCCTCATCTCGCAGGCGGGCTGGCTGCTGGTGGCGGCCGGAGTCCTTCCCTGCCATGTGCTTTCGCTTTTCCTCATCACCACCATCGGTTCGGTCGGCTACCCCATTCTCGGCCTGGCCTCAACCCGGTTGCTGATGGGGTTGGTCCCCGCCATGGGGCGCAGCCACTTCTTCGCCATCTTCAGCGTCGCGGTCAGCCTTACGCTCGGCCTCATGCCTATTATCTGGGGTTTCGCCCTGGACAACCTGGGCCGACTCATCGGCGGGGGCTTCGCTTTCCTGCCGGGTTGGGTGTGGAATCGCTACAGTCTCTTTTACGCCCTGGTGCTGGCTGGTACGTTGTCCGCTCAATTCCTGCGCCACCGACTGGACGAACCGCGCATGGTGTCCACGGACGAGTTCCTGCGCATCCTCCTGATCGAGTCCCCGATCCGCCTGGTCTCCCGGGTGCTGTCGCCCTTGCGGCGTTTCCAGTTGCCCGGCGGCTGACGCACGCCTTTTGACTGGATGTGGCGGCGGGGGACGCTACCATACGGGGCCTTATGGAACCTTCATCCGCCAGCGGACCGCAGCGGGACTTGCTGTCGCCGTCCGGACTCATCCGTGCGGCACGGTCGCGCGACTGGGAGTCCCTGGCGTTTGCCGCTCTGGCCGGGACCGTCTTTGGCATCGCCTTCTCGATTGCGTTGGGCCAGATGTTCGCGGGCCTGTGTCTTGCCGTCACGGCGGCCGGGCTGGCGACGCACCGGATTCGATTTCGTTGGCCGGGCGGGGCGTGGTGGGCAGTGGCGTTCGGGGCCGTCGCGCTGCTCAGCATGGCGATGGGAGTCGATCCGCATCACTTCTGGGGCAAGGCGGGAAAACTTCTGTGGTTCCTGCTGATCCCCGTCACTGCCACGCTGGTTCGATCTCCGGAGCGCGCCCGACGACTGATGCTGGCGTTCGTGGCAGGGTGCGCGGTGCAGGGGCTCGAGACGTGCGTCCGGAACCCGGTCCTGGCGGCGCGGCACCCGAAGCCTGATTTCCTGGGGGCACTGATCGACATGGGGTCGATGACGGATGGCCAGATGTTGATGCTGGGCCTGGTCATCACGCTGGTGTTGCTCGTCATGGCGTGGCGCACGGAACGGCGGGTGTCGGTGGCGTTGGCGTTCGCGTTGCTCCTGGAGTTGGGCGGGCTGCTGCTCAATTTCAAGCGCGGCTCCTGGTTCTGCGCCGCGCTGCTGGCAGGCGGTTTTGTGCTGAGCCACGCCCGGTGGCGCACGGGCCTGTTGCTGTTGGCGGCCGTGGCCCTGCTGGCGGCGCTGCCGCCGGTGCGGACCCGGCTGGGTCAGTTGGATCGCGAGTTCAACGTGGAAGGCGGCGGGCGGCTGACGATGTGGTGCCGGGTGACGCCGGCCTTGATCCAGGTGCATCCCGGCGGAGTGGGGTACGGGGCCCTCACAAACGACCTGATGCGCAAGGCCTACCGCCGTGTGGAATCCAATCGCAATCATGTCCATGCCAACTGGGCGCAGGTCCTGGTCGAAACGGGATGGCTGGGACTGGCCGTCTATGTCGCCTGGATGGCGTGGCTCGTGGGATCCGCCCTGGCGTGGGTGCGATCCGCCCGTTCGGGTCCGCTGCCCCTCCATGCCGTGGCGCTGGCGGCCTTCATGGGCGTGGCCGGACTGCTCCTCAACGGTCTGGTCGAGTTCAACTTCGGCGACGCCGAGTTGATGATGGTCCTGGCGATCTTCGCGGGTGTGATCGGAGGACGGAGGGCAGAGGACAGAAGTCAGAGGTCAGAAGACAGAAGTCAGAGGTCAGAAGAGGGAGGGCAGTCTCCCTCATTCTGAATCCTGGCTTCTGACTTCTGACTCCTGTTTCGCCGACACCCGGATGCGAGGGATCGAAAGCAGAAGATTGGTGGCCGAGGATTGTGGCAGGTCTGCAGGGGCGCCAACGTGTTCTCTTGTTCAGTCTATACGATTGACAGGTCAACGAACGGGACTGCTCCAAATGACCCGTGGGGGTGGTACTCTGGATCGTTGTTCGCGCCAGTGTGCGTTAAGTCAAACGTCCCACTTCCGGCGGAACTCATTTGCCAGGAACATGCTTCCCCGCAACGTGCAGGTGTCTGCGAAAACGGTCATTTGATTGAACAGTTCCTGCTGCGGACCTTATGGCCTGATTCCGTCGGGAAGCGCCTGGTGCGGACCCGCAAGTCCGGTGGTGTGGCAGCCGAGGTTGGCCTTTACCGGTCAGTCCTGGCGAGCCGATTCAAGGTCGCTTCTCACATTGCCGTCATTGTGTCATGCGAATAAGCAGCCGCACGTTGTCATATTGCGGTTGCGTTGTCCCTGCGAGTTCAATGGTCACCGGCTGCCCAAGTTGTGGATGTCCATCTGGCGCCATGAAATCAACAGTCACATCGGAGAACGGGGTAGCCGCAGCCAGTGTCGCATTGGTTGAAGCCAGAAGGACACCCCCCGCTTTCAGTCGAATATCGTATCCGCACCCCCCATCCGTGCGAGTGCCTACTGCGACAGTCAGGCTGTACTGGGCTCCCGCCGTCAGGACATTGGTGACCGTTTGATAGAGGGCCAATCCCGTATTGACAAAGGCCACCTGGGTCCCATCAGGTGCGGTGAACCGTCCGCAGTCTTGGTCGTTGAGTCCACAGTCGTAACCTGTATCGGTCCATCCGGTTGGTTTGGTGTTCGAGAACCCCGATATGTCCGGGATCTCAAAACTCGCATTGGCAACTTCGGCGGTGGTGATATTCACGCCCTCCGTGACGCGTACCACGCGGTAGAACGTGGGCACGGCAATGGTGGTTGTGTGATTGGTGATCCGTAGATTGGTCAAGTTCGTCCATGTTTTGGACCAACTCCCGGAAAGGGATGAGGCCCATTCGACATGACACACCACACCGGTAGTGGCGTTGGTCCAAGTCAGTGCGCCATTGCCGTGAAAGGAAATAATCTCCACTTCCTGGCCAAAGGCCGCTGTCGCAAACAGACCGATCAGAATGGCAGATGCGTATTTCATCACTCAGCCTCCTCTATTCCTTTTCTCGAACAACGCCTCGCATTTTACGTCGCGTTCCGCGCCGAATGTGAAGGCGGGCGTTCGCCTCGGTTTGGATTTCTTGGGTTTGGAACTCGGAACTTCTTGTGCCGTGATCCTGATCAGCTCGGAGAGCCATTCTCGATCTTCAAATCTGTCTTCGACGAGAAAGTACTGTTTCGCTCCTGGATAGGGTGGGGCCTCAACGACATCCCCCATAAAAACTCTCCCCTTGGGGGTTGGTTTCACGAACAATTGATCGTCGCACACGAGCGCAACCACTTTGTCGTCACAATAGATGGCGTACTCCCCAAACATCTTCCGTGAAGCAATGCGCCCGGCATCGCTCATTTGGTCAACAACAAACTGAACAAATGCTCCATCGGACGCCATGATCTCTCCTTTCTACGGGGCGAACTCGTTATTATTCCGATCCCAATTATCCTGATAAAGTCGACAGAATGACCCGCTATCCCAATTCCTGCCACAGATAAGCCGACAGTTCTGCCGGAATATAGTCCGCGTCAGTGGGGTGGTCTACTTGTTTAACGGGGGGTGTCGTCCCGTGAGACTGTCCCCACCGGTTCCTTGGAGTATGGGAAACGGTTGGGCCGCCCACATGGCTGCCTGCTCCTTATGACCAGTGGAGGACACGTCTCCAGCTATCGGCATTCCGACTGGACGATTCACGTATCAAGACCACAGGATAACTCACATACTACCGACACACGACTGCCGCTGATCTTGCCCCTCCTGCCCGATTCTGGCATCGCTTTTGCCATGAATTCGCTCTTTCAGGCCGGTCTCAACGGGAGTGTGCCCGTACTGCCCGAAAAGCGATTTCTTATCAGTTTACGGTTGCTTGCCGTTTATCGGGTTTCTTCACTGACACTCAAAAGCACTCATTAGGCGGCTTAAAAGTAATCGCACGGGGCGGGGGTAGCGCGCGTATTCGGTCACCGACTTGATCGTTGAGCGTTCAAGTTAACCCCTCGATCATTCGCTCAGTCCTCCCAGATGGGCGGCGGTGGGGGCTCGGCTTCGGGGACAGTCGCATCGGCTTGCTCGATCACCGGGCCACCGTCGGGCGTGCGCTGGCGCAGGACGTAGCGGATCTCGCGCGTTTCGAGCGGCTTGCCGTCGGCGCCGGCGCGTATGATCAGCTTGCCGTCGGGGGTAAACGCCTCGGACTTGTCGCCGCGCGTGCGCGTCCAGCCGGTGCAGCGGCCGTCGGGAGCGTAGCGGTAGGTGTCGGTCCAGCTCTTGGCGGGCGCGATCTGCGGGTCAACGTAGTTGCCGCGTTCGTCGGCGCCGGTGTAGACCACGCTCTGGATGCGCTCATCCGCGTCGTAGACGCGCGCTTGGTTGTCGAGCGTGAGCCAGGTGACGAACGCCGGGGCCGACCAATGGGCGCCGTTGTGGACGAAGGCGCCGATTTCGATGCGGTTGGACTCCAGCTTGGCGCCCTCATGGACGGGTTGGCGCGGTTGCCAGGCGACAACGATCTCGACGGTCGACGTGGCGGCGTTGAGCGGACGGATTGCGACCTTGGCGGGGTCGCCCCGCAGCAGCGCCCAACGGTAGGTCAGCGGGCGTCCGTTGACGTCCTTGCTGCCTGCGGCGCTGACGACCATGCGCCGCCGGTAGGGCGTGCCGCGGAAGATGCGCGCGATGGCGCAGGGCGTCGTGGCGTGTTCCTCGGTCATGCCCGCGATGTCGAAGAAGTCGCGGCCGTTTTGCATGCGGTCTTCTTCGACGACCTTGAGCTGCACGAGCGCGGGGACTTCGTCGGGGCGCAGGGCGTGGGCCGTCTCGACGAGGCGGTCGTAGTCGATCGTGCCGCCCGGGAAGACGACGGGATGGGCGCTGCCGCGGAAGTAGTCCTCGGCGGTCTGCACGGGCTTGCACGTCATGCGGTAGAGCATCTGCAGGGTGGGTGCGAGTATGCCGTTGCGCACCAGCAGCGCCTTGGTTTCCGGGCGGAGCGCCGCCAAGGCCATGGCGATCGCGCGCATGGCGGCTTGGTCCGAACCGGACGATCCCTGGGAGGCGATGAGGTAAGGGGTGTTGGCGTGGAAGACGTCGCCGTGCCCGCCTTGCTGGATCTCCTTGTCGCCGTTGTGGCCGGGCGTGTGATCAACATGTCCCGGGTAGATGTAGAGCTTGTTGCTGCCGTACAGCAGGTATAGGAGCGTCATGCTGTTGTGCGAGGCGTACGCGAGGCGCGGCATGCTGCGCCAGTAGGGGCCGCCAGTTTGGGCGACCGAGGCGTTGCCGAAGACGACGCCGTTGTGGACGATCTTGTCGGCCAGCCCCCATTGGATATGGGCGTCGCGGGCGTGATCGGCGTACTCGATCCAGACCAGCTGCGGGAAGTCGGCGCGCGCGAGGTCGGAGTGGTCGCCGTCGCGGTTGTCGTAGAGGTCGCCGACGTTTCCTGCGGCCGTGCCGTCCGCGTACCACTGGCGCAGGAGGTCGCCCACTTTGCCCGAAACGGCCGTGACGGGGCGCTCACGCCAGGACTTCTCGGCCTCCGACACCACGGCGGGGGGCGGATTGGACGGCATGTCGTAGAGGGCCACGGGCATGTTGAACGCGGGGAAGACGACGACGTTCGCGTCGTCCACCCAGACAGTCTGGTTGGAGATGACGGGACGGGCCGGGATCGGCGTGAAGCCGGCGGTGGACGGCTTCGCGGCCGCGGCGCGCTCAAGCGCCCGCTTGAAGCGCGGATCGTCGCGCAGCTTGGCCAGATCGGGGTCGGCTTGCAGGTGGCGGACGTCGTTCATGCCCGCTTCGATCGCCTGGTCGAGCAGCGCGAATGCCTCGTCCAACTTGCCCTTGATGGCGAGCACGCATGCCTTGTTGTAGTAGCCGGACGATAGGAAGGGTGCTTCCTTGATCATGCGGTCGCATGCGCGCTCGGCCTCGTCGAGATCCTTCTTGCGGACGGCGTCCGCCATGGCGGCGTTGAGGGGGCCCATGCGTTTGACGTTGAAGGCCATCAACGCCAGCGGCGAGCCGGGAATCTCGACGCCCATCTTTATGGGGACGGGTGGCTTCTGGGGGCGTGAGGCGAGCCAGGCGTCGATGTGCTCCTTGCGCTGGTCGCCCGTGAGGCGGTCGACGCGGATGTGCTGGCGCAGCAGGTTCTGCTTGCCTGTGGAGACCTCGACGAGCACGGCGTTCGAGCTGGCAGAGAGCGCCAGCCCTTCGGCGGCGAAGCGCTCGGCGGCGGCCTCGCCGGCGGCGGCCCTGGGATTGCGGGTCGCGTCGAACAGGGAGCGACCTGCGGCGTCGAGCACCTGGATGCGCATCGTGGCCTTGGTCGGGGTGCGGCCGCCGCGGAGGACGATCTCGGCGTTGAGCTTGCCGTCTTCCACGTCGCCCAGCGAGCGGAGCTGAATGGCGGGGGCGTCGGGGTCGAAGACGAACTCGCCGAAGCGGTCCCAGTGGAGCCACGTGCCGGGAGTCCAGGCCACGAAGGCACGGTTGTGGTTTGAGGAGTCGGCACGCGCGAGGTGCATCACGAGCGAGCGGCCGTCGAGCGTGTCCAGCCCGAGCTTGTCGATGGCGACAGAGATTTCGAGCTCCCATGCGTCGGGGGTGACGGTGCAGCGCGTCTGCCCGCCGGTTTCCCATAGGATGCCCGAGCCCTTGAATTCGGCCGAATCGGTCAATGTCCCAAGCGGGTTGACGACGATCTTGAAGAAGCCGTAGCCGTGCTGGGTCGCCTTATCGCGAGGGTGCGTGCAGATCTGCCACTCGATGTGGTCGTCCTGAAAGACCTCGTCGCCGTCCTGCCGCGGCGAGCGCCCCTCGGGGTAGCGTCCGGGCGGGTTGGGCGAGCGCATCGCGAGATAAAGGAACCGGGCGTCATAAGCCAGGTAGAAGGTGGGCTGATGCGCCGGCGGCGAGAGTGCGCCATCGAGACGGTAGTTCACGAATCCAGCGATGGCGGCGGCGCCGTCCCACTCGCCGGGCGCGAGTCGTCCGTCGATCAAGGGAGGCCGGTCAAGCTTGGGTACGCGGACGAGTGGCGGTGACAGGGAGGGATACTCGGGAGGCGGACGCGCCAGCGCGAGACCGGCGGTGGCGAGCAGTATGGCTGTGGGCGTGAGGTAGGTCATGAGTGAGAAGAAATTGTTGGGGGGGACGGGCACATGCCCGTTGAGACCGGCATGAAGGAGCGAATTCATAGCAGAAGCGATACCAGAATCGGGCAGGAGGGGCAAGATCATCGGCAGTCGTGTGCCGGTAGTATGTGAGTTGTCCTGTGGTCTTGATACGTGAATCGTCCAGTCGGAATGCCGATAGGGAACCGGACAAGTGCACGCGCGCGGAAGACCACCCGCCGGCCGACAAGAATGCCTGCTGGTGGCGCTACTTCTGCTTCCGGTCCGACCGCATCGACCCCAACGACCCAAAGCTCTACACGCCCACGGGCCGCCAGTGCGGGGGCCCCAACGAGACCCACCCGATGACCGCGCTCACCTGGGGCAAAGGCCGGTTCATCAAGTGCATCCTGACCAATCCCTGGAACAACGACGGCACCAAGACCGAGATGTACTTCCTGGCGTGCAGCGAGAAGGGCGTGCAGACCTACCCGGTCCCCAAGCCCGCCGTGTTCGACTGGATCCGCTACGACCTGCGCCCCGAGACCGTGGACCTTTACGCATCCGTGGACGGCAAGACCTGGCAGAAAGTCGCGTCTGTACCGCGGGGCGCGGAGGCCGGCAAAGACTTCGCGGGGGCGCCCGCCCATCTCGTTCTGGGCGTTGGCTGCGACGGCCCGAACGACCGCCTGCGCAACGACAACGACGGGATCGATGATTCGTACAGCTACTACGATGAGTGGGTCGTCGAGACCCTGTGAGCAACGACGTCGTCGACGGGATTCGGTCAAGGGCCTGATGGAAGTGTCCCCGGCAGCCCGTTGAAACAAACGGCTCGCGAGGACGCTCGCCCAAGGATTCGACGGCGGCCCCATTCCCTACCTGGAGGGGCGAGCTTGCGAGCCCGTCTTCCTCCGGCGTCGCATAGCCTTGGCCGCCGTAGCTTCAGCGAAGGTGGCTCCGCCCTCCAAGTCCTTCGGTCCTTTTCTTCTCCCTGGAGGAGCGAGCGTCCCCACGAGCCGAGAAACAGGCGAGCATCACTTTTTCGACAGGCTGCTGGAGGCTGTTCTGATCGAATGCTTCAGCCTTCCTGCATAAGGGACGCCACCACGTATGACGCCGTGTCAATTTCCACCTGGAATCCCTTGTGCACGGAAAAGCGCCCGGGGAGGTGCAGGCACAGACGGTGGGAGCTTTCGGTGAAGGCGCCTTTTGGCAACCGCAGGGGCTTGCCGTCGAGCCGCACGCGTTCGGGCGGGTGGGGCAGGGCCACCTCGATCGTGATCCGGCGCGACTTGCCCTGCGGCGCGCCCTGGATGGGCCGGCCGGCGATGAGGATCCGGCGGCCCTTCTGGCGGACGGTGAACCCGGTGGTGGCAAACGTCCCGTCCGCGTAGGCGCAGGACCGGCCGTCATCCTCGTACAGCGTGGCGGCTCCGCGCGGGCCGGGAAACACGTCCAGCAGCAGGTCGTCCACGTGCGCCGCCGCGGGCCGGCCGCCCTCCCCCTGCCGCGGGACAATGCTGCCGGCTTTCGCGTAGAGCGGGATATCCGCCAGTGTGGTCATGACGGAGAACTCGCGCCCGCCGGAGCAGGGGAGGCCGGTGGCGTAGTCGTACCAGCGGCCGGCCGGGAGATAGACGGTGCGGTCGTCGCGTGCCGTGAGCACCGGCGCCACGAGCAGCGCGTCGCCGAAGAGGAACTCGTCGAAGCGATAGGCGGCCGGGTCGCGGGGATGCTCCAGGAAGAGGCCGCGCACCAGGGGCCGGCCTTCGTCGTGGTGCTGACGCGCCATGCTGTAGAGGTAGGGCACGAGGCTGTTGCGGAACCTGAGCCACCGCAGGGCGATGGCCGCGTTCGCCTGGCCGTAATCCCAAGGCTGGCGGCTGCCCGAGCCCGGCGCGCTGTGGAAGCGGAACACGGGGTTGAACACGCCGAACTGGAGCCAGCGAAGGTAGAGGATAGGGTCGATAAGAGGAGTGCTGGGGTGCGAAAAGCCGCCGATGTCGTGCGAGATGTAGCCGACGCCGACGTGCCCGGTGCGAATATTGAACTCGCACTGCGAGCGCAGCACCTCCCAGTGCGAGGCGGAATCGCCCGTGAAGAACACGCCGTAGCGGTGCGAGCCCAGGCCGGCATAGCGGGACAGCAGCATGCCCCGGCGCCCGGCGGACTGGACGTTCTCGAAGTAGAGCTTATTGGACACAAGCTGCTCGTCGGTCCCGTTGAGCGTGCCGTTACAGCCGTCCAGCCACCAGAAGTCCATGCCCTGCCGGACAATGGGCGCGTGGCAGATTCGCATGAACGCCCGGGCCTGGGTGCGGTCGCAGATGTCCACGCTGACGACGTTGACCTTGCCTTGCTCCTCGATTTCGCGGATGCGGTCGCGCCGGCCCGTGGCCTTCAGGAAGGGAGTATAGTGCGAGTCGTCCTCGCGGATCTGCTTCGGGTGATCGTTGAGGGTCACCAGAAGTCCCTGCCGGTGGCACCAGTTGAAGAAGCGCTTCGGGGCCGGGTAGAACTTGGGGTTCCAGTCCCAGTGGCACCAACCCGGTTTGTGCCATTCCATGTCCACGACGAGCACGGACAGCGGGATGCCCTGTTCACGGAATCGCCCGACGATGCCCTTGGCTTCCTGTTCGTCGTAGGCCGGCCAGCGCGAGAAGAACAGGCCGAACACGTTCTTGGGCGGCAGGGGCGCCTGGCCGGAGAGCAGGACGAAGTTCCGCAGGGCGGCGGCGTAATCGTCCTTGTAGAGGAAGAAATACCAGTCGCGCGTGCCCGGCGTGTTGCGTTCGACGGGGAAGTCATCCGTGTCGAGCACGGCGGATGTGGAGTCGTTCAGGAAGAAGTATCCGCTCCGGGACAGGAGTCCCGGGCCGAACGAATACTGGTCGAGTGTGGCGTTGACGGTGCGCACCAGCATGTTTTCCGGCATGGTGCGGGCGGCGCGGTGAATGCCGCCCGAGGCCGCCATGGCCTTGAGCTTCGCCTTGGCGCCGTCGTAGTACGGCGTGTCCTTTTCGCAGCAGAGCAGGGACAGCCAGACCAGCGCCTTGGCGTCGGGCGATTCCATGTCTGCGGGATGCACGCCCTCCAGGCGCGCGTATTTGTCGAGGCAATCGTAGGAGCGGATGGTGCCGCCGAGGTTCTGGTGATCGCGGTCGCCCGGCTGCCAGCACTGCAGGAGCCCGTCCGTGGTCCAGCGGATTTCGAGGTTGGCGGGGAAGTAGTCCTTGGCGTGGTCGCGGCTGACGACGGTCAGCAGGTCGGTATGGAGGTGAAGCTCGCCGCCGCGCCGCTCGATCTTGCGGAACGGAACGGGCTTCTTTTCGGCGCAGGCCACGATGCTGCGGCGGTCTTCAAAGCGGCCTGTGGGCGAGAATTCCAGGCGCACGAGTCCGGAGGCCAGGCAGGTGAACCGGCGGTTGCCGGCGACGATCATGGGTGAGGTGGTGTCTTTCATGGGTGGTAGCGTGGTAAACGGGCGGGAATGAGTCAAGCAAGCTCGTGTGGGGTGTCGTTTTGCTCAAGGTGGGACATCCCACCGTCCTCCTCACCCCACCAGCACGCGCTCCCGCCTCACCGCCCGCCCAATATGGGTGACGACGATTCGTTTTGCCCCGTTTAATGCACTTCTGCTCGGTACACCACCCTTGCGATTTGTGTCACCGAAGGCGCATCCAGAAGACAACGTCATTTTCCGCAGCGGCGGATTTGCTCATCAAGCGGCCGCGTTTGACATCGATGCGCTCGCGCTGCGTCAGATGACAGACCGTCACCGGGTTGTTCCTGAGGTTTTCCAGTGCTGGACCGGAATCAGCTCTCGGGTTTTGCCCGCTTCTTCTTGAAGAACGACAGGAGCATCTCCCGGCACTCATCCTCATTGATCCCTTGGATCACTTCGGGCCGGTGGTTCAAGTTCGGATGATTCAGGATGGTGAACACCGACACGGCGCCGCCGCGGACGGGGTCGGGCACGCCGAAGACCACGACGGGGATGCGCGCCAGCACGATGGCACCGGCGCACATGGGACAGGGTTCCTTGGTGACGTAGAGCGTGGTTTCGGTCAGGCGCCAGTCGCCGACGGCCGCGGCCGCCTGCGTGATCGCGATCATCTCGGCATGGGCCGTGGGATCCTTCAGCAGTTCCACCTGGTTGTGCGCGCGGCCGATCACCTGGCCGTTCCGGACGATGAGGGCCCCCACCGGCACTTCATCGGCATCGGCTGATTTCTGAGCCTCCACCAGCGCCAGGCGCATATACGCTTCATGAGATCGATTCAGCATGGGCGGCATGGTAGGCGGCGTGAGGCATAACGGTCAATGCGGGAGTGGGTGGGAGAAAGGTGACAGGTGACAGGTGGGAGGTGGGAGGTGGGATATGGAAGGGGGAAGGTGGGAGGTGGGAGGGGTTGTTCTCACGTGCCGGGCGCAAACGCAGGCAGACGACTGTGTGGCGGTGTGGTGTGGACGCACTCATGCGTGAAAAACCGGCACAACCGGGGGGCAATTCTCTGGCCGCATCGACCGAGTGGGTGATCCGTCACGAGAGACCGGATGTGCCAGAGGAATGGATCAATCCCAGGGACCCTCGTGCGACATCGAATGCGGCGTTGGGGCGGTCCTCCTCACACCGTCGATTAAGCTTAGCAAATAATTGAAACCGTCGTATAATGAGACTCTACCAATGGGGATGCTTCGGTTACCGAGCCATCACACATGACGGACGATAGACCCATGAGAGGCTTGAACAAAGCCCGCGGCCTTGGGATGATCATCATGGTCCTGGGCGCCATGCCTGCGTTTGCAGGTGGTGAGGGGGGGCGGGCTCCGGATCGAGTGACGCTTCAATTGAAGTGGACGCATGCCTTCCAGTTTGCCGGCTACTATGCCGCCCTGGAGAAAGGCTATTACCGGGAAGCAGGGCTTGACGTGACGATCGTCGAGGCCACGCCCGGGGTGGACCCGATTAAGAACGTTCTTGAGGGTCGGGCTCAGTTCGGTGTTGGGACCAGCAGCCTGTTGCTGGAGCGCGGCGCCGGCAGGCCGGTCGTGGCGCTGGCCGTCATTTTTCAGCATTCCCCCTATGTGCTGATTGCCCGGCGTGAAAGCGCTACCCAGGGCATTCACGATCTTGTCGGCAAACGCATCATGCTGGAGCCGCAATCCGACGAAGTGCTTGCCTATCTCAAGGCGGAAGGCATTCCCCTCGCTCGTATCACCCGCGTCGAGCACACTTACGATACCCGGGATCTGATTGAGGGCCGGGTTGATGCGATTGCCGGCTATATCATCAACCAGCCCTACGACCTGGATCGCGCCCGCTTCCCCTATGACATCTACACGCCGCGTTCGGCGGGGATCGATTTCTATGGCGACAACCTGTTCACCACCGAGGCGGAACTCCAGGCGCACCCGGCCCGGGTCAAAGCCTTCCGAGCCGCCAGCCTGCGCGGATGGCAATATGCGATCGAGCATCCAGAGGAGATTGTGGACCTGATCCTCGCCCGGTATTCGCAGCGCCGCACGCGGGATTACTTTCTGTTCGAGGCCCGGCAGATGATGGCGCTGCTGCGTCCGGAACTGATCGAGGTCGGCTACATGTATCCCGGGCGCTGGCGGCACATCGCCGCCACTTACGCCGACATCGGGATGTTGAGGCCGGACTTTGACCTGAAGGGATTTCTCTATGATCCCCACCCGCCACCGCCGGACCTGCGATGGCTCTACGCTCTGGCGGGTGCGGTGGCCTTGGTGATGGCCATCGTTCTGCTGATCGCCGGGTACATCCATCGCATCAACGCGAGACTGCGCGAGGAGGCTGCGGAGCGTGAGCGCGCGGAGGAGCGGTTCAGGAGACACGAATCACGCCACCGGGTCCTGTTCGAGAATGCCCCTGTGGGCGTCTTCTACTCCACCGCCGAAGGCAAGATCATCAGTGTGAATCGGGCTTTCGCCCGAATGATGGGTTACGCGTCGCCCGAGGAAGCGAGGGAGGCCATCAACCGGTCCTCGGTCTCGGAGGCGCTCTATGTGGAGGCCGATGAAAGGCCGAAACTGGTGACGCAGGCGCAGGCGATCGAGGGTGCCTGGGTCAGGAGCGACGCTATCGCCGGAAAGACGGGACCATCATGCTGGGGAATCTGGTGTTCCGGGCTCTGCCTGACGCGCCACACGAGCTGGAAGGTTTCGTGGAAGACATCACCGAGCGGAGGCAGGCGGAGGAGTCGATGGCAGAGAGCGAGGCCCGATTCCGCAAACTGCTGCAAAGCGTTCCGGCGGTCGCCGTGCAGGGGTACGGGCCGGATGGCACGACCCAATACTGGAATCAGGCCTCTGAACGGTTGTACGGGTACAGTGCTCAAGAGGCAATCGGGCGCAACCTGGTGGACCTGATCATTCCGCCAGAGATGCGGGACGGGGTCAGGCAGGCGATGCAGCAGATGGAGGCGACGGGGGAGGCGGTCCCGGCATCGGAACTGTCCCTGACGCGGAAGGACGGGTCGCGCGTGAGCGTGTTCTCGAGTCATGCCATTGTCAACATGCCCGGGCGACCGCAGGAACTCTTCTGCATCGATATTGACCTGACCGAGCGCGAGCGGGCGGAAGCGGAGAAAGACAAACTCGAAAGCCAGCTTCGCCAGGCGCAGAAGATGGAATCCGTCGGGAGGCTGGCGGGAGGGGTTGCGCACGACTTTAACAACATGCTCATGGGGATCATGAGCTACACCGACCTGTGCCGGGATGCGTTGCCGGCGGATCACCCCATCCGCGGCTACCTCGATGAGATCGCCGCCGCTTCGCAGCGCTCAGCGGATCTTACCCGGCAACTTCTGGCCTTCGCCCGCAAGCAGACGATCGCACCCCGGGTCCTGGACCTGGACGCCGCCGTGGAGGGGATGCTCAAGTTGCTGCACCGTCTGATCGGGGAGAATATCAACCTGGTGTGGAAACCGGGGGCGGGGCTGTGGCCTGTCAGGGTCGACCCCTCCCAGGTCGACCAGATCCTGGCGAACCTGTGTGTGAATGCCCGGGACGCCATTGCCGGGGTCGGCACGATTGTCATTGAGACTGCCAACACCCGGATCGATCAATCGTTTTGCGACGAGCATGCGGGAGCGGTCAGCGGAGAGTGCGTGCTGTTGACTGTCAGCGACGATGGCTGCGGCATGGCCCCGCAGACCCTCGAGAAGCTGTTCGAGCCGTTCTTCACCACAAAGGAGACGGGGAAGGGCACCGGCCTTGGGCTGGCCATGGTGTATGGAATCGTCAAGCAGAACAACGGTTTCATTGATGTCCACAGCGAGTTGGGCCGGGGCACGACTTTCCGGATCTACCTGCCGCGGTTCACGGGGGACATTCCGCGAGCCCCGGCATCAAGCCGGGCGGATGCGCCCTGCGGTCGCGGAGAGACGGTTCTTCTGGTGGAGGACGAAAAGGCGCTGCGTGTGACGTGCGGGCTGTTTCTGGGGGCACTCGGGTACAAGGTCCTGGTGGCGGAGTCCCCCGATGTCGCCTTGACCGTGGCCGCCGGGCACGCCGGCGGCATCGATCTGTTGCTCACCGATGTGATCATGCCCGGCATGAACGGTCGGGACATGGCCGAACGGCTTCTGGGCAGTCGGCCGGGTATTCGATGCCTGTTCATGTCCGGTTACGCCGACAGCGTGATGGCTGCGCAGGGGGTGTTGGAGGCCGGGAAGCACTTCATCCAGAAGCCATTTTCACGCGAGGATCTCGCCCGCAAGGTGCGCGCGGTGCTGGATGGGCCATGAGCACCCGCCAGACTGCGTGAAGCGCCTCAAGCCCGGGCGGGCGTCACAGTCCGGCCGGCTTACCTGGGCGCTACGCCCCCCTGAGGTGACCCGCTGTGTTTTCAAAGACTGTGTTTTCAAAGACTTGCCGTGCATCGCTCCGTCAGGCAGTATCCCCCGCCGCCGCATCGGGAATCGGACGGATTGACAGATTGGAATGAAAGCGTGATTGCCACCTCGAAGCTTACCAAACGATTTGGGCCGGACGTTCTGTTTGAGGACGTCACCGTCCAGTTCACTCCGGGCAACTGCTATGGCCTGATCGGCGCCAACGGATCCGGGAAATCCACTTTCGTCAAGATTCTGGCGGGTCTCATGCCCGCCAGTCGGGGCGAGGTCACCATCGGCCGCGACTGCACGCTGGGGTATCTGCGGCAGGATCATGCCGAATTCGACGAGGTGGCGATTCTGGATACGGTGTTCATGGGGAACACGCGCCTCTGGGATCTCCATCGGGAGCGCGAGGCCCTGTACTCGAAGGCCGACTTGACCGAGGCCGAGCATGAACGCAGCGGAATGGTCGAGGAGGAATTCGGCCAGGCGGGCGGTTACACGATGGAAGCGGATGCCGCCAAGCTACTGGCAGGGCTCGGGTTCACGGAGGACGTCTTTACGAAGGAAATGCGCACCTTGAAGGGCGGTTTCAAGCTCCGCGTCCTGCTGGCTCAGGTTCTGTTTGCCCATCCCGATGTCCTGCTGCTGGATGAGCCGACCAACCATCTGGACCTGGAATCGATCGAGTGGTTGGTGGAACTGCTGAAACGGTACGAAGGCACGGTCATCGTCATCTCGCATGACCGTTTTTTCCTGAACCAGGTGTGCACCCATATCGCCGACCTGGACTATCACGAAATCCGCATGTTCACCGGGAACTACGATGCGTTCACCATTGCGAGCCTGGAAGCCCGTGAACTGCGTGAAAAGACCAACAAGAAGCTGGAACAGCAGATTCATGAGCTGAAAACCTTCATCAGCCGGTTCAGCGCCAATGCCTCCAAGGCCAGGCAGGCGACGTCGCGGCAAAAGCTGCTGGGCAAAATCGAGTTGGAGGAAGTCAAACCCAGTTCACGGGTCTCGCCCTACATCCGGTTCGATCCCAAGCGGCGGCTGGGCGACAAGGTGATCCAGGCCAGGCACATCGCCAAGGGTTACGACTTCCTGTTGTTCAAGGACTTCTCCTGCAAGATCGAGCCGAAGGAACGCATTGCGATCATCGGGAAGAACGGTGTCGGGAAGACGACGCTGTTGAAAGTCCTGTGCGGACTCCTGCCGCCGGATTCGGGTTCCGTGGTGCTGGGCGACACCATTCAGTTCAGCCTGTTCCCTCAGGATCCCGGAGACGTGTTGGACGCAAGCTGCCAGGCCTTAACCTGGTTGCGGCAGTTTGCCGACGACAAGGATATCGCTGAGACCGAACTCCGGTCCTTCATGGGGCGCATGCTCTTCAGCAAGGACGATGTGTTCAAGCCCATCCAGGTGCTGAGCGGCGGGGAGAAGGCCCGGCTGATTCTGGCCAAGATGATGCTGGAGGGCGGCAATGTCCTTGTCCTGGATGAGCCCACCAATCATCTGGATCTGGAGTCGATTGAGGCGCTGAACTACGCGCTGTCCCGGACCGGATGCACCGTCATCTTCGTATCCCACGATCACCGGTTGATCGGGTCGCTCGCCACGCGGATTCTGGAGATCAAGGACGGGACCATACTGGACCGCTCCTGCGATTGATGGTAACCTGAAAAGCATGTGAGCACGGGGTGGCAGCGGCATGCCTGCAATGGCGGTCGGCCGGCAAGAAGAGAAAGAGGACCTATGGACAAGCTGAACATTGAACTCTGCCCGGAGACGGGTATCTGCTCCATCATCAAGAAGGATGGGACCAAAGTGGATCTGATGCCGGATGAGGTTACGACTCTGCGCGAGGCATTGGGCAATCCCGACTCAGCCCGAAAGGTCATTGCAGAGGCCGACGCGAGCTTCGCCCAGTCGCTGGCGCCGGAGGAACTCGCGCAACTGGCCAACGGACTGAAGTGATCGCCGCCGTGCCGGTTGGGATGACCCTGTTCATGGACAACCGCGCACGGGCAATACTCTTTCATGTCTCCAGGTCGTCACTCAGCGTGGGAACAGGGCCCACGATCAGTGTGGCGCCTTTGATCAGGCGGCAGAAGTCCTTCTTGGTGGCCTGCGCGCAAAGCCCTTCTTTCGTCGTCGGGTCCTTCATGGTCTTGTACTCGACTCTCAACCGCTCGACGTGCACCACGCGAATGAACAGGTCACCTTGCTTCCACAACTGGTTTTGTTCAACTGTCATGGCGTAAGTGTATCCGATAGGGGTGGCAAAGGCGAGAGGAACGGGACGGTCGACGACGGTCGCGACAGGCGATGACGTGTGCGCGAGTGGAGAAGTCGGTCCTCGAAACACTCGCGATCGCCGCACCGCGGTTCAACGCTGGGCGCATCTGCAATTCGGTGCATCTGTTGTAGCCGCGTCGCTGCGCGACGCGAAGACACGCCGCAGAGCGGCGTGCCTACAACGACTCGCAGATGCGCCCTTCAACGCTTGGCTTGCGGTGCCGGGTCGGTTTTGTCACCTTGTGCAAGCCGACTGTCGAGGGTCCGATCATGACACTGAAACGATACAGGGCGTGTCTGACGTTCATCCTGGCGTTTGCTGTTTGGCCTGCCTTCGGTGCGGACCCGATTCTGTATGCTGCCTGTGAGCGACCCTACTTGGAAGCGCAATGGCGGGGGGCGGCAGCGCCCACCGATCCGCCGCTTGAACGTTACTGGAAAGATGTGCCGATGGGCTACGCCATGCCCGTAGGCATGGGCGCCTGGATCCGCACGGATCAGCGGGGGTGGGCGGCGCTCTACTCGCGTTACGGGCTGCTGGCCCGGTTCCGTCATCGCAGCCTCATCAATATCGGAAAGTACACGGAGATGGTCGCGGCCGAGAGCGGAGCCCAGACATGCCGGTTTTTCCTGGAAATGTTCTCCCGGCAGGGCCGCGGTGGCGTCGACTGGTCCAATCCCCGATTGATCTGGCCGCTCCACGGACCGAACCGAATGCGCCCCACGCACACGATCTATGACGGGCCCAATACGGTCGGTGGCACGGCGGATGACGGAGGCGACGGTCCCGCGCGCGGCGAAGTCGATCTGCAGTACACGGTTCAGACCCACCAGAAGATCGTTTACGTCAATGGCGCCGACCTGTGGGTGATGAACGAGGACGGGACCGAGCGGAAGAAGTTTCCGATCCCGTCCGCGCCGGCGGGCAAGCGCATCGGCCGGTCGGTGTTCTCGCCGGATGGAAAGAAGATGGTTTACGAAGTGTGGACTCTGAACGGACGGTATC
The DNA here is from genome assembly GCA_964611575.1 of uncultured Verrucomicrobiota bacterium. GTDB lineage: Bacteria > Verrucomicrobiota > Kiritimatiellia > CAIKKV01 > CAITUY01 > CAITUY01. The sequence goes on along the minus strand of CAZTAJ010000029.1, from coordinate 7,493 downwards.
CGGTGCAAAGCGATCTCTATGCCGCGGACTTTGACGGGTTCGGTTCCCGCCTGCTGCTCAGCGCGGGGGCGTTGTCCGACCCCACCGACCGCCCCGGGTTCAGTTACACGGCGCGTGTCCTGTGGGGGCCCAGTTTTTCGCCTGACAGCACGAAGGTCTCCTGCCTGAGGATGCAGGTTTACGCCAATACACGGGGCTGGTCGGTTCAGGAATGGGACGTGGGAACGGTGCCGTTCGCCGGTGGCTCATTCAATTCACTCTGGAAGACTCAACTCGTGCAGGGGCCGGGCTTCCTCAACGATCCTGCCAATCCGTTCGAGCAGATCTGGTACCTCGTGGTGGGCCATAACACGGCCTGGCGCAAGGATGACCGCATCTACTTCTCCGGCTTTGACAAATGGCAGCACCGGTACGCGGCGATCGTCAATGCCACCGACACCAACAAGACCGCGTGGCCCTGCCAGTTCTACCGGGAATGCGACAACGAACAGGGGCTCAGTCCCACGTTGCTTGCGGTCCAGGTCGATGGCGAGCAGATCCAGATGCAGAACATGTTCAAGGGTTATGGGTGTGTCACCCAGTCCGGCACGAACTTTGTGTGGACCCCTCACGCGCCCCCCGAATGGCAGACCCCGCAGATGGGCGCCTGGTACGGTCCTGCCTTCAGTCACGGCCTGGCCACCGGACGCTACCCCGTGGTCATGTCGGTCAGCCTCGGCGCCGTGCATGGGAGCATCACGGATGCCCTGGGCATTCAGGTGGTGAAGGGCCAGGTTACCCGGGTGGAGGGTTATATGGAATGGTCGGAACACGGGCCTAACGACGGTGTGCTATCGGTCAGTTCCCAGGGCGGCTCACCCGCCGTGTTCCTGTCGAAGTCAGGGCGGGATTCGCTGGCCTGGAACAGCCGCAGCGATGATTTGGCCACGGACTGGACCGTTAACGGTGATTTCTACGGCGGATTGGTCTCTGCGAATGGTTATCCCTACCTCAACACGCTGATTGCGCATGGCGACCCGGAAAACTACATCGGCGGGTGGGACGATACCGACCAGGGCATCGTGGCCTGGTCCGGCAATAGCGGCACGGGAACGGTCAAATTGATCGATTCCTGGACCGGCGCCGTCAAGGACCTCGGCCCGGGTGAGTTCCCGGCCTTTGCACCGCTCTACCGCACGGAGATGGCCAGCTACGGCGCACCGCTCTGGATGCGCGACAACCGGACCGGGCGTCGGGAAACCTGCACGGCGGGGCAGCGGATCGTGGCGGATGACCTCGTCGGAGCCGGCGCGCCCGCGCCGGCTGAGCCCATCGCCTGGCCGTATGTGACGAACGTGATTCCGGCCATCGGCGATGCCGTTCCGGAGGGTGCGGCCGTGACCGTGACCTTCCAGTTCAATACACCCGTGGCGACCGCGACGATGGGCGGGGCGCTGCTCACCGGGTCCAGTTTGCCGATGCCGGAGGGCGCGGAAGCGGCATCCTGGAACCTGCCGCTCTACCTGGCCGCCTTTTCGGATTCGGGCAATCCCAGCGCCTTCCGTGGCACGATCACCAACCTGGAGGCCCGGGGCGTGGGGCAGGGGACCTGGAATGCGGCAGCCACCGACTACACCTTCACGATTACCGATCCCTTGTTCTCCAGGGCCGCCGGCAACCGGTGCGATGTAGGCCTGGATATCAGCGGCGTGGCGACAGCGGGGGGCACTCCCATGCCGTTCAAGACCGTATGCACGGCATTCCGATTCGCCAGTCCGGTCGGCGTTGCGGGAGGGCGTGTGCAGTCCGGCGCGGGTGGCTCGGTTCAGGTTCCTGCCGGCGCGCTGTCCAGCAACGTGGCGCTCGGGATTGCGGTGAGCGCGGCGCCGGACCCGGGATCAAATCCACCCAGCACCGGGTCCTGGGAGTCGGTGTCCGCCGTCTACCAGTTCACCCCAACGACACAGCCCCTGGCATCGAATGTGACCCTCAGCTTGCCGGTCGGCGCCAACTATCCCGGCCTGTCGATCTGGTCCTTCGACGGTGGGGTGTGGTCGAATCTGGGGGGCACGTTTACGGCGTCCAACCAGCAGATCAGCGTCTCGGTCAACCACCTGGGAACGTTCTGCGCCTTCTACCAGGTTCCCGCCGGTCCTCTGCTGCAACTGACCAAGGGATCGGATGTGTCAGGTGCGACCAACGGCCAGAGTGTTCGCTACAGTCTCGTCCTGGCGAACGTGGGCGGGCAGCCGGCGTCCAATGTGGTGGTGAGCGACAGCCTGCCCGCCGGATTGGTCTATCAGGTCAACACTGTCAGTACGAACGGCTCATACAATGCGGACTTACGCACCCTCTCATGGACCCTGGGCACGCTGACCAATTTCAGCGAGGTCTGGATGGGATTCGCGGCAACGGTGACCTCAACAACCTATATGGCGGCGATCACGAATGTCGCCAGCGTGTCATGCACCGGCGGTTCGACCGGGAGCAATGTGCGCGTCATTCGAGTGGGGCGGGGTGTCGGATCGGAACCGCGCTTCGGGTGTGGCAGCACCCGCAGCACCAATCTGGCTCAGCGGGCGGCCCTGGGCGGCGGCTGGCGTCGTGTGGCCGTGGACATTACCACTGCTCAGGCGCGGGATACGAACCTGCTCAACTTCGCCGCGTTTGACGCCGAGGTTCGCGCCAACCAATCTGCGGGACTCCGGACCTACGCAATCGTGAGTGCGGCGCCCACCGGGGGGGTATGGGCCGGTGCAGGCGATTTCGCCCGCGCATTCGGGTTGTATGTGGAACGATTTGACGGCAACGGCGTGAACGATATGCCGGGCCTGACCAACGCGGTGCATCATTGGGAGATCTTCGATGCGTTTGTGACCAACGCCGGCCGCTGGGCGGGCTGCACGCTCGAGATGTATGCGCAGTACCTGGTCGCCGCCCAGGCCGAGGCGCATGCCCGTGATCCGTCTGTGACGGTTCTGAACAGCGCATTTGACAACCTGCCTGACGGGGGTGCGCCCAACGCCTTTGGTCGCTTGTTCGCCGAATACCCGTGGGCGGGTGGGGCGGTGGATGCCGTCAGTTATCATGACCGTTGGGAACTGACGCCGTTTGTAACCGGGGCGGGCCCGGTCGCCGCGCAGTATCTTGAGGCACGCGACCTCCTGCAGGCTCTCAAGACGGGCGAGATTACCGGCCGCGAGACCTGGTTGACCGAGGCGGACTTCACGGCGACCTATGACGACTGGCTGGGCCAGGGGTACACCTGTTCGCAGGACGATCTGGCAGGCTTCATCGCGCGAGCCCTTCCGGGTGCGCTGGCGGCCGGTGTGGCTCACGTGATCTATGGGGAGTTTGAAGAGAAGGCATCCGATCCTGCCGCCCGACGGTGGGCGGCACTCCTGGATCTGAACGGGCATCGGCGCAGGGGATTCTACGTGCTCCAGAAACTGGTCGAAAAACTGGAAGGGTTCACCTATGCCGAGTGGATCGATATTCCCGGCGGCAACGTGGGGGCGCGCTTCCTCAACAGCAGCAACCAGCCGTTGTGGGTGGTGTGGAACAGCACCGGGGCCGTCAGCCAGATTGCCGTTCCCATTGGGCCGGTGGCCCAATTCAGGCGGACGGACAGCCTTCCGGCCTCGTTCAACGACGCCGGGGCCGCGTGGATGGTGGTGACCAACGCGATGAGTAACGGCATGGCCAGGATCACCGTGGATGACCGGCCGTGTTATGTCGAACCGGTCGGCGCGGTCAATCCGGACATCGACGGGGACGGTCTACCCAACGAACTCGACCCGGACATCGATGGCGATGGCATGGCGAACCTCTATGAGGCGACGCAGGGCTTGAACCTGTTTGTGGATGATCGCCACCTGGACGCCGACAAGGACGGCATGTCCAACCTGGATGAATACTGGGCCGGCACCGATCCCCAGCGCCCGGACTCGCTACTGGTGTGCTCGGATTTAACTGTCTTGGGTACAGGGGTGGTCTTCAAGGTGGAATGGCAATCGGTATCCGGCAAGACCTACAGGGTCGACTGGAGTCCGGATCTGAAGGGGGCTTGGTCCAATGCTCTCGACGGACTGATTTACGCCACCGGGTCGAACACCCTCTGGTACGACAGCGGTCCTCCGAAGACCGGCCCGATTTCCGCCAGTGGGCCGCCGCGCTTCTACCGGATTCGTTTGCCGTAGAAAGGGCTCACGCCGGGCGCCACCATAGCCAGGCGGCAACCGCGATGCCCAGAACGATGCGGTACCAGCCGAAAATGGCCATCGGGTGGCGCTGGAGATAGCGAACCAGCCAGGTGACGGCGAGTGCCGCCGACAGAAATGCCGCCACCAGTCCAATCAGAAGTGTGCTCCATCCGTAGACCTCGAGCATGGCCGATCCGTGCTTGAGCGTATCGACGGCCGTGGAGGCCGATAGCGTGATCAGGCCGAGCAGGAAGCTGAACTCCACCGCGGCACTGAGCGAAAGCCCCACGGCAAGTCCACCCAGGATCGTGGCGAGACTGCGGCTGACCCCGGGCCACATGGCCACACACTGCGCTGTGCCGATCCCCAGCGCCAGACGCCAGGTCAACTGCTCGAGAGTCAATCCGCTGCCGGACTGCCGTCGTTCGCGGAGCCAGCGATCCATGACGAGGATCAGCACCCCGCCCACGATCCAGGCGCCGACCACGGGCCAGAGTCCCATCGTGCCGCCCCCGAAAAGGCGCTCCTTGATCTGCTTTTCCAGCAGCAGGCCGGCCAGGGCTGCGGGGGCAAAGGCAACCCCCAGGTTGATTCCGAGGCGCAGGCCGCCGGCATCGCACCCGACAAGACCCCGCGCCATGCGGCGCACGTACCCGAAATAGAGACCGGCCACGGCCAGGATGGCCCCGGCCTGAATGCAGATAGCATAGGCCTCGGCCGCTTCGGCCGCTTTGCCCGTGTCGTCCAGGCCCATCAAGCGCTGCGTCAACAAAAGGTGTCCGGTGGAACTGACCGGCAGGTATTCAGTGAGGCCTTCCACAACGCCAAGAACCACGGCTTGCAGCGGGGACATGCGGTGCTGGGGTTGCAGGGTGGGGGTCTCGATCCCCGGGGCATCGGGGGCAACGCCCCGCGCCACAGAAGACGGCTCGCCGGAGGTGAGCAGAGGCAGGGTGCAGAGGAGGGTGAGAAGGAGGAGTCGGGATGCGCGCATCGGACGTCGCCCTACATGATCTTGAGTTTGGGAAGATCCTGGATGTCGATGGCGCCGACGAGCCTGCCGCGTTTGTCCAGGACCAGGAGGTCATCGATATTGTGCTGCTCGAACGTGCGCAGCACATCGACGGCCAGTTGGTCCTGTTTGACCGTGATCGGGGAACGGGTCATGAACCGGTCCACAGGCAGATTGACGAGGTCGGGGTGCTGGGGCAGGTGGCGGCGCAGGTCGCCATCCGTGAAGATTCCCAGCAGTCGCCCCTGTCGGTCGATGATGGCCGACGACCCTGTGCGCGCCTCGGTCATGGCCAGGATGGCGTCCTTGACCTTTGCGCCGGCCGGGACCGAGGCCACGCGGTCCCCCTTGCGCATGATATCCACGACTCGCAGCAACAAGGTGCGTCCGATCGCGCCGCCGGGATGCAGTTTGGCGTAATCCTCAATCCGGAAACCGCGCGTTTCAAGCAGGACCATGGCCAGCGCGTCCCCCACGGCAAGCGTGGCGGTCGTGCTGGTGGTGGGGGCCATGTTGAAGGGGCAGGCTTCCCGGTCGACGGCGGCGGGGATGACAATGTCGCACAGGCGGGCCAGGGTGCTGGCCGGCTTGCCGGTCAGGGCGATGACCTGGACGCCGAACCGCCGGATCAGGGGGATCAGGTTGATCAGCTCCTCGGATTCGCCGCTGTAACTCAGGGCGAGGAGAATGTCGCCCGACCGCAGGATGCCGAGGTCGCCGTGCATGGCCTGGGCGGGGTTGAGCATGACGCTGGTGGTGCCGGTGCTGGCCAGCGTGGCGGAGATCTTTTCGCCGATGTGCAGGTTCTTGCCGATGCCGGTGACGACGACTTTGCCCCCCGCGCCCGAAGATTTCAGAATGGCGTCGACTGCGCGGGCAAACCCGTCATTCAGCCCCTTGGCGACTTGTTGCAGTCCGGCCGCCTCCAGTTCGATGATTTCGCGGGCGCGGCGGACGGGGTCGCTGGGGGGACGAAACCGTGGCGACGAAGATGGACGGCGTGTTGGCATGCCCGTGAACGCTAGCACATCCGTCCGGCTCCTTTCCACCAGTTTGTCAGTGGGCGCCGATTCCGAATAGGGGGGAGGGCGGGAGGTGGATTGGGTGGCGTGAGGCGACGAACGGCACATGGACCGGTCCCCTCAACGGCTGTTACCAGTTCCAGCACGCCATCACGAACAGCCCGCGGTTCTTCTGCATCGGGCATTGACCGTTATTGGGCGGGCAATTCACGCCGTGTATGGACGGCTCACACAAGCGTGCTTTATGCATGCGGGACAATCGCGTTCGGTCTTTCTGCCTTTACACACACACGGTGATTCGGTATATGACACACTCCTTTCACAAAAGGGGCGGTAGCTCAGTTGGTAGAGCACCACGTTCGCAACGTGGGGGTCGAGAGTTCGAATCTCTTCCGCTCCACCATTCCCATCTCAAAAGATAACGCAAACACCAACAAAACAGCGGTTTTGTGGCTGTTCACCTTGTTTCGTCGGATTTCTGAGGCGGCATGAAATGCGGTGATTTCGGGCGGTCAAAACACAACTTTTAACACAACCTTTTTGCCATCCCCTCATTGACTGGGGGACTGAAAACATTAGTATTCTTGCGGAATCGGACGCAGCCGCGCATCGGCGTCAGATTCGCCTCACGCGACCATGCAGACTTTGCTGACTTCGGCCTCATCCAACCGCCGCAAGCGCGTACTGGCCGCCAACAAACCGGGGAAGGTCTTTTGCGCAGACAACTCCAACAACGGCCATCCCGCCGCGATGAATCCGGCCGCCACCAACTCAGAACAAAACCAGACCTGATCCTCGACCGGATCCCGACGCGACACAAACCGGAACACGCCTTTCCAATCATACCGGCATCCCACCTTGGACCGACAGAACGCCTCAACAGCCACGGCCTGATCCGGCGTCAAGTCGGGGATCGCGAACACGTCGACCGGCGTCTGGTCGTTGTGCTGGGCGAGAAGACACGGCACCTCCCGCACCTGCCCCTTCATGCCCCCGCCGGCCCAGGCCTCAATGACCGTGAATCGCGACGTGATCAGCGCCGCGTGACTGTACTCGCTCCAATTGACCCATCGAATGGCCCGACTCATCGCGGACGTACCTTTGTAGAGTGCGATGTAAATCATGCCGTCCCCCTGAAGATGTGCTGGAAGATCGTGCCCAGGCCGGCGATCAGACCGGCCATGACCAGGCCCCCCAAGACCCACACGATCGCGTTGACGACGCGTTCCATGCGGTCGATCCGGACCACCAGTGCCGGCGAACCATTCCCCACGAAGA
>CAZTAJ010000028.1:22539-39533 GCA_964611575.1 uncultured Verrucomicrobiota bacterium | reverse complement strand
CGACGACCGCCAGGCTGGATCTGCGCATCTTCCTGCCCGCCATGGGCGCCTTCTTCCTCTACACCATCGGGTGGACGGTTGCCTTCTACCGGGCGTTCCGGATGCCTTCACTCCAACAGAAATGATCTGCCGAAGCGCAGAGGCTGGCGCAAAAACGACTTGCACAAAATGCCTGATCTATGCATACATATATGCATGAGAACAACACTCAACATAGATGATCAGACGTTCCGAAGAGCCTCGGCGATTACAGGGATCAAGGAGAAAACATCTCTGGTCCAAAAGGGCCTTCAAGCGCTTATTGCATTGGAGAGCGCAAGGCGCTTGGCGAGTCTCGGGGGCACTGAAAAGGCATTGCGCCCCATTCCGCGGCGGAGAGTGGCTTGATGCACACCGTGTTGGTTGACACATCGGTGTGGGTTGACCATCTCAGACACGGAGAGCCCTTGCTCCAGGACTTCCTATCAGCAGGCGAGGTTGCGACCCACCCCTTTGTAATTGGGGAGTTAGCTTGTGGAAACCTGTCAAAGAGAGTTGAGATTCTGGCGCTGCTTTCTGAATTGCCCTTGGTCACCCTGGCGACCAACGAAGAAGTGCTCCATTTGATTGATCGACACAGGTTAAACGGTAAGGGGTTGGGCTGGATGGATGTGAATATGCTGGCGTCTGCGCTGATCAGTCGCATTCCCTTGTGGACGAGAGATCGTAGGCTGGCTGCGGTGGCGAAGACGCTTGGGATCACCCAGCATGGATGACCGCCAGCCCGCCAATTCACGCGACGGTTTACAGCGCGCATGATTGGCGCCGTTGAAGGAGTTCGTGAGAACATGAGCGCGTCCCGGCCGTCCGATGGAGGGGGTCGCATCGCTGTGGGTGTGGCCGGTTGGTCCTATCCGGACTGGAAGGGCTTTGTCTACACCGGGTCGGTGCGCGATCAGCTCCGGTTTGTGGCCGGATACCTCGACATGGTCGAGGTGAACAGCACATTCTACCGTCCGCCCGACGCCCGCACCGCCGCGTCCTGGGTCAAACGTACCGAGGACCTGCCGGACTTCTTCTTCACCGCCAAACTGCACCAGGATATCACCCACCACGGGCTGATCGAGACCGGGATGGTCCGCGCCTTCCATGAAGGATTGGCGCCGTTGACAGAGGCCGGCCAATTGCGGCATCTGCTGGCACAGTTCAAGTATGACTTTGCCGATTCCGCCGGAGCGCGCGGTCATCTGGCGCGCATCCGCGACGCGTTCGGCAGCCTGACGCACCTGACGCTCGAATTGCGGCACAGTTCCTGGCAGGCGCCGGACGCGCTGGATTTCTGTCGCGACCTTGGCGTGACGGTTGCCGCCCTGGATTACCCGCTAGCCGCCAATTCCTTTCGGCTCCGGGACACCGGCGTGGGCGACCATGCCTACCTGCGCCTGCACGGGCGCAACACCCAGGCGTGGTTCGACAAAGGGGCCGGCCGCGACCAGACCTACAACTACCTGTACCCGCCCAGGGAAGTGAACGAGATCTACCAGCGGGCGGTGGATATCGCGCGCCTGTCGAAGTCGCTGACGCTGGTGGCGAACAACCACTACCAGGGCAAGGAGATGGTCAATGCCATCCAGTTGCGGGCGCGGGCGCTCGGCCACAAGGTCGAGGCGCCGCAGGGACTCGTCGAGCGCTATTCGGAACTGCGGGACGACGTGGTGGCGTCGACGTTGTTGTGAGGGGGAGCGCCGTTGGCGCCAGGGTTCAGGGTTCGGGGTTCAGGACATCTCTTGCCTTTCCTGAACCCTGAACCCTTCCGACACTTCCTCAAATCGTCAGCAGATCCTGAATATCATTCCAGGTGAGCGAGTTCAGGACGCTTTCGCCCGAACTGAGCGTGGCGTTGATGACGGCTTTCTTCTCGCGTTGCAACGCCAGCACCTTTTCCTCGACCGTACCCTTGGTGATCAGTTTGACGCTGTAAACCGTGCGTTTCTGGCCGATACGGTGCGCGCGATCCGTGGCCTGGTCCTCGACGGCGGGATTCCACCAGGGATCGTAGTGAATCACCATGTCGGCGCCGGTCAGGTTCAGGCCGGTGCCGCCGGCCTTGAGGCTGATCAGGAAGAGGGGAATGCTCCGGTCGGTATTGAACTGGTGCACCACGGCCATCCGGTCCTTGGTCGAGCCGTCCAGATAGCAGTATGGGATTTGCCGTTGGTCAAGCTGTCGGCGCAGGATGGCCAGCATGGAGACGAACTGGCTGAACACCAGTACGCGGTGGCCGCCGTCCATCGCCTCGTCCAGCAGTTCGAAGAACAGGTCCATCTTGGCCGACGGGGCTTCGACCGCCAGCCCTTCCATTCGCAGCAGGTCGAGATGGCAGCAGACCTGGCGCAGCCGCAGGAGCGTCTTGAGCACTTCCATGCGCGAACGCTGCAGGCCCTGGCGGGCCACGAGGTCGGACAGTTTGTTCCGGCTGCTTTCGACGAGTTGCTTGTAGACCGCCTTCTGGTCGGCGCTCAGCGTGCAGGTGGCGATCCGTTCGATACGCGCCGGGAGGTCACGGGCGACCTCGACCTTGAGGCGACGCAGCAGGAAAGGCTGCAACTTCCGGCGCAGGCGCAGTTGTGCCGCTTCGGCCTCCGGCCCGCCGGCCGCAAGCGGCGCCTCGACATTACGCCGGAAACTCTCGTGCGTGCCGAGATAGTTTGGCATCAGGAAATCCATGATCGACCACAGGTCCGACACGCTGTTCTCGATCGGTGTGCCGGTCAGCACGAGCTTGTGATCCGCGCGCAATTCCTTGGCCGTGATGGCGTTTTGCGTCGAACGATTCTTGATGTGCTGCGCCTCATCCAGCACGAGGATGCCGAAGTCATGTTCCAGGTAATGGGCCACATCGCGGCGGATCAGGGCATACGACGTGATCACGAGATCGGCGTTGGGTAGTTCGGCCCACTTGCTGTGGCGGTCAGCGCCGGTGATCGGGAGCACGCGCAGTTGCGGCGTGAACTTCTGCGCCTCCTCGGCCCAGTTGCCGACCAGGCTGGTGGGGCACACGATGAGGGCCGGTTTGCCGCGGACGACCGGGTGGTGGCGCTCCATCTGGAGCCAGGCGAGGGCCTGGAGGGTTTTGCCGAGGCCCATTTCGTCGGCGAGAATACCGCCGAACGTGTTGACCTCGAGAAACCGCAGCCAGTTGATGCCGTCCTTCTGGTAGGGGCGCAGAATCGACTCCAGCGACTCGGGCAGGGGCACGGGTTCAATGTCCAGCGTGCGGGCCTGGCGTTCGGCCGCCGAGCGCCACGGCGGCGGGGCCTCGACATCCACCCCGTCGAGGGCGTCGAGCGACGACTTCACGTACGCGGCGTACACGGCGGGCATGCGGAAGGCGCCGGCCTCGCCGCCTTCGCCGCTGGCGCAGTCGCGGAAGACTTCCATCATCGATTCGATGGCGCCGGAGTCGAGCATCACCGTGCGCGACCCGTGTTCCACGAACGACTCGCCCTTGCGCAGGGCGCGCTGGATCTCCGCGGGGGTGAGCCGGTCGCCTCCGGCATTCTCGAAGTCGAAGCCGACCTCGAACCAGCCTTTCTGGTTCTCGGGAGACGTGATGCGGACAACGGGGGTGGCGAAATCCAGCGAGTCCATGAAGCCCGACACGCGGCCCTCGAGTTCCAGGCGCCAGCCGAGGCGCCGCAGCGCCGGCACGTGACTCCCGAGAAAATTCAACACCTCCCGGCATCCCACAATGGGGGTCAGGGTATCGCCGACTTCGCCCGCCAGGCCGGTGCGCGCCAGCCTTTCCAGCGCCTGTTTTTCGGCCGGCAGGTTACGGACCGTGTACCGCAGCAGGTCACTGGGGTCGGGGATGGCGAACTGGCCGGCCGGATCGGGTTTGGCGGCAATGAGGGAGATCCCGTTGTATTCCGCATGTAAGGTCGCGGCGAGCGAGGCGGGACTGCCGCGGATGACCAGGCGCAAACGCGGCGACCCCGGTTCGTTCGAGAACAGGTCCTGCGACAGGTCGCTTTCGACGCGCATGAACGCCGCCAGCATCGGCATTTCGGTCAGCATGAAGCGGGGCACCGAGGCCCGTTCGATGACGATCGGCGCGGAGTAGATGGCGCGCATGGGTTCGGGCAGCACCTTCTCAAGCGGCCAGAAATGGCGCGCGCCATACACCCAGCCATGACGGCCCGCCACGATGTACAGCGGCTTCTCGGAGGGTTTCAGGAATGGGATCTCCGTGTGCAGCATCACCAGTAGTTCCCCGTTATCCCGGTCCAGGTCCAGGTTCAGGAAGGAGACCAGTTTGGACGCTGCCACCGTGATGGGCACGGGATCGCCCTCCTCGTGCAGCACGCCGCCCTGCAGGAGTTGCAGCAGGGAGACAAAATCCTGGGGCGTCAGGTCGAGCCGGCCGCGGGCGGGTCCCTCGGAGATGTCCTCGATGACAAACAGCACGGCCTCGTCCTTCTGCGTCAGGCCCAGACAGGCATCCGAGGCAAGCTGGTCGATCGCAATCTCTTCCCCGCCGATATCGACCGAGCAGAGGATCGGGATGCGTCCGGCGGCCGCCTGCGCCGGCCAGTCGCGGGCGAGGGTGAGTTTGAGGTGCGCCGACGTGCTGCCCGGGGTTCCCAGGCGTTCGCGATGCACGTAGGCGCCTTCGCTGACGCTGGCCAGGCGGGCGGCGCGCCGGAGTTCTTCCTGCCGGCGCGCATCCCGTTCCGGGTCGTTCATGCGGCGGAGGAGTTCGATGCAGACGGCCACCACGTGGGAGCAGATGATGCCGCGTTCCTTGCTGTCGCGGCAGGGACAGTGATTCTCGGCCGAACCGTCGGGCAGAATGCGCACGCCGGTCTTCAGGGGGCGGTTGCTCCACAGCACGGACCCGTTGATGCAGGGCGGTTCGTACACCGCTTCCTGGACCAGGCCGCGTTCGGCCAGTGTCTGGCCGTCCTTGAACACGCGCGGCCCGGCCCAGTTGATCAGGATCTGATGGGAGAGGGGGGGGCGTCCGTTGGCCATCGTCAGACCCTCCCCAGGCAGAGCGTGGTCCACTCGCCGAAATCCAGGCGCTCCTCGAGCACGAGGCCGACGGGCGGCTGCGCGAACGCGGCGATCACCTCGGTGGCCTGGGTGAGCAGGATGCCGGAGAGGATCAGCCGCGCCGAGCGCGCGGGGCTCAGGGCCGCCGCGAGCGTCACGGCGTGTTCGATGAGCACGGGCGCCAGAATGTTGGCCACAATGACATCCGCGGGGCCCCACTGCGGCGTGGTCTCCACACCCGCGATGTGGGTGACGATGCGGTCGGCCACGCCGTTGAGGGCGGCGTTGTCGCGGGCGATGGCCACGGCGTCGGGATCGTTGTCGAAGGCCGTGATCCGCGCATACCCGAGTTTGGCCGCCGTGATGGCGAGAATGCCCGAACCGCACCCGGCATCGATCACGCTCAGGGGGTGGCCGGGCCGGGCCAGGCGGTCGAGAAAGACAATGCACCCGCGGGTGGTGGCGTGCTGGCCGGTTCCGAAACTCATGCCGGGATCGATGCCCACCACCACGTCACCGGGCATCGCCGCGCACTGCTCCCAGGAGGGGCAGATCCAGACGCGCGGGGAGACCTTTTCGGCGTGGAAGAACCGTTTCCAGCTCTCGGCCCAATCTTCGCGCGGAATGGGTCGAATGTCGCTCTCCCACGCGCCGGGGAGGGCGTGCGCCCGCGCGGTGGATTCGAAGGCGGCCAGACTCGCCTCGGCCTCGGCCGGGTCGGCGCAGAACCATTCGATCGTGGCGCGGTCGGAGTCGGCGTCGTGCCAGATGGCGGCCGGCCCGGCGGCGTCATCCTCCAGCGCATCGAAGGCGTCGGCCACAGCGCGGGTCGTCAGGACCCGGGCGGCATAGAGTATGTCGGCAGAGGGGGGCATGAGGGAGGGACTCAGGTTTCGGCGGACTTGCGGACGCCGGGCCGCCGGAACTGGTAGGGACGGGAGGTGACGGCGCCGTCCGCGCCCAGGTCGGCCCGGGCGTGGCCGCCGGTGGCGAGCACGCTGTCCGTTGTCTTGAAGTGGCACTTGGCGGTCTGCAACAGAACGGCGGGGCCGTGCTTCTTCATCAGCTCGGCGGCGGTTGTCTTGACGGTGTCGGAGGCGCCTTTGGGTAGTTTGACGCCGAACTGGTCGCTCAGTTTGCGGAGGCCCACCAGGAAGGCTTCGCGGGCGAGGATGGAGGCGGCGGCGACGGCAATATCCTCTTCGGCGCGGTGACGCTGGACCAGTTCGATCTTCCGGCCGTGCTGCATGAGGGCGCGTTTGACCTGTTCCTTGCTGCCGAACTGGTCGGAGATCGCCCGCGGGCAGGTCGGGATCTTCTCCAGGATGTTCTCGATCACCCGGGCGTGCGCCCAGGCCAGCAGCGAGTTGACGCTGCGGATGCGGGTGTAGAGCTGGTTGTACTTCGGCGGGTTGATCGTGACGATCGTATAGCGGCTTTCGCCGAGCAGTCTCCGGATATCGCGGGCCAACTCCAGCGCGCGCGCGTCGCTGCCGATCTTCTTGCTGTCCCGGACGCCCATGTCGCGCATCGTCTGGGTCAGCGACTCGTCGGTGTAGGCGCCGGCGATGGTCAGCGGGCCGAAGAAGTCGCCCTTGCCGCTTTCATCCACCCCCATGTGCGGGGCGGCGGCCAGCGGGTCGACGATGTCCTCGTAGCCCAGTTTGACTTCCATGAGCACCTGGGGTTCGAGAACAAAGGTGACGAAATCCTGTGCGCCCTTGCCCTGCACCACGCACTTGCCCGAGGTGTAGAGGACGACGCGGAAGTCCGTCCCGTCGGCCGCGATGGTGGCGTAGGGGACGGTGGCAGGGCGGTAATTCCCGGTTTCCAGCAGCGAAATCAGCAGGGCTTGCTGGACCTCAGACAACGGAAAAGTGAAGGATGTACGTGTTTCCATAAACGCTCACTTATATCAAATGGTCCATGAATGTATAAAGGGATTTTGATGGGGCGCAATTCCAGGGCGTAATTCAATGGCGTCCCATGGAATAATGGAGTGACGGAGTATTGGGACAAACACGCCAAGCAGAATCGGTTGACCTGCAAAGCATGGAGCTCGGAAATCCCGTGTTCCGGGTGAGCATGAACAGAATGTGTAACTCACAGTCTGGCAACACTCCAATACTCCCATACTCCACTACTCCGCGTCCCGGTGGGCGCGTCGAGGGGCATGATTTTGAGTGTGCGGGATGCGGAATCTGATAAAGTCCGAAACTAAGGAGGCTGCGATTATGAAGATGACTGTCCTGCTTGTGCTTGGATGGGTGTTTGCGGGCTTGGTCCTTCGGACCGGCGCTGCGACGGATCGGTACGTTGCAACCAACGGCGTGGATACCGGTGAGGGAACGAGCAGCAACCAGCCTTGGGCCACCCTTGCTTACGCCGTGGACAAGGCCGATAGTAACGACACGATCCATGTGGCCGCCGGCGAGTACACAACCAAGCGTGAACTCTACGTGAACCAGAACCAGACCATCCTCGGTTCGGGGGCCGATCGGACGATCATCCAGTTTGAGCCCACGCTCGGTGCGGCCACGAATCGGGTGTTCCGCTTCGGTTCAGGGAACGTCTACGCTCTGGCCGACGTGACGGTTCGCCACGGGCGGGTCCTGGTGATTGACGGCGGTGGCGGCATTTATAACCGCGGCTACTTGACGCTCACGCGTGTCATTGTCAGCAGCAACTCAGCCGCCGGCATGGGCGGTGGAATCCGCTCCACGCGGGGCTCGCTGACGCTGGAAAGTTGCCGGATCCTTGACAACACCACGGCGTCGAGCGGCGGCGGCCTCGAGGTCTACGGCAGCGCCATGACGGCGAGCAACACGTTTTTCCGGGGCAACTACGCCAATACGAACGGCGGCGGCTTCTACAACAACGGCGGGACGGGTGTGGTGTGGAATTCCGCTTTCGTCGACAACTACGCGGCGGGGGGGAGCCAATGCGGCGGCGGCGGCATCGGCAATAACGGGCCGTTGTCGCTCGTCAATTGCACCATCAGTCTCAACCGCGCCCAGCAGGACGGCGGCGGCATCTGGAATAACATCACCAACATGACGTTGTGGGTCCGGCACTGCACGATCGTCAGCAATACTGCGGTCAATTGGGGTGGCGGGCTTGACAGCAACCATGTCGATCCCATCGTGATGGGCCACACCATTCTGGCCGGCAACGTGGCCGGGTTGTATCCGGACACCTTCGGTACTTACACGTCGGAAGGCTACAACCTGATCCAGAACACCGTGGGAGCCACGCTGAACGGTGTCATCACCGGCAACGTCCTCGGGCAGAGCCCGCTCCTCGGGCCGCTCCAGGACAATGGCGGGCCCACCTGGACGCATGCCCTGGGGGCGGGCAGTCCTGCGCACAACGCGGGCAACGCGGGCTTCGCGGGCCCGCCCATGACCGATCAGCGCGGCGCCCCGCGGATTCAGAACGGCCAGATCGACATTGGCGCGTACGAACGGCTGGAGCCGGATCAGGATAAGGATGACATGGACGGCCAGTGGGAACTTATGCACGGGTTGGACCCGACGAACGCTTCCGACGCGGCCCAGAATCCCGATGGCGATGCGTTCACCAGTCTCCAGGAATATACGGCGGACACCGATCCGCGGAAGGCGGATTCGTTCTGGCGCCTGAGCCGCATCACGGTGACCGGCCTGGTCGCCATCGGCTACACGTCGTCCGTCAGCCGGGTGTACGATCTCAAATCAGTCGGCGATCTCTCCACGGGCACTTGGAACGGCGTCATTGGCCGCACCAACATCGCCGGCAATGGCGGGTGGTTCATGATCACCGACACCAACGCCGCTGATCGACGCTTCTACCGCGTGGACGTGCGCGTGCCTCCGCCTTGATGGCGTTCGTCCGACGGGAGAAGCCAGTCTCTTTACTGCAACTCGTCGGCAAGCTGGGTGCTGGATACGATGGTAACGCCGTGAAGCGTTGTGCCGTGCCAGGCGCCAAAGTGGAGACGGTCACTCGTCCAGAGGTGTGTGCAGGCTGAACCAATGGCCCCGGCCAGAATCGGTTTGTCCTTCTCGGCGACCTGAAGGTCGGGAGGCAGGGCGAAGGCGTGTGTGAGGGTGACGATGGGGCGAACGCCTCGCGGCGACAGCGGTCCACGCAGCGCCCGAGGGTCATGCCGGTCTGGGCCCGGGAGATGCGATGGAAATGGTACGGGCTGTACCCCGCGATCCGGGCGAGGCTCGCGACCCGGCAATTCCTCCCGTTACGCCCGGATTCACGACGAACTGGTCGAGGCTTTGCTGGGTCTGGCCGCGGGACTCAAATAGCATTGGAGGACCGGCCAGCGCACGGCTGCAGGCCTTCACGTCCACTCGATCACCCGCCACCCTCAACGCCCGCGCAGAACTCCGCCGACCGGAAAAAGATGTCCACGCGTTGGCCCTATATGAGATAGATGTTTCTGCTTGCAAACAACGTGAAGACGAAGTTGGGCCATATGTCAAACCGCAGCATCTATTTCAACGAGGACAACCATCACTTTTACGCCGCGCATCCGCCCGAGGACATGAGCGTCGAGGGACTGAACCGCCTGGTGGATACCTACGTTGAGGGTACCCAGGTGGCCGGGATTCTCTTCTGTCTCAATGTCCAGCGGGCGCTGTTCGACAGCCAGGTATGGGAGACATTCTGGGCCGGCTACGACCCGGCCCTGGGTGAGGATCAGCCGGCCTTGAAGCGGGAGCATGGGGTGAAGCATCACCTGCTCCTGCGCGAGCGGGGACTCGATCAGCACGCGATCTGGCTGGCGCGCTGCCGGCATCACGGCATCGAAGGCTGGCTGAGCATGCGCATGAACGACTGCCATGGGCTCAAGGAATGTTTCGTGCATGCGCAGGGTCTGAAGGGACATGTCGGGGAGGGCGAATGGGCCCTCCACTGGGCGACCGATTACTGGCGTCGGCACCCGGAACTGCGGCGTGCGCCGTACCGCCTGGAACGCAGTTGGGAAGGCGCGTTCGATTACGGCAAGGCGGAGGTGCGCGAACACCACCTGAAACTGGTCCGCGAGATCTTTGAACGATACGACTTGTTTGGTTTCGAGATGGATTGGATGCGGTGGGGGATGGTTTTTGCCCCCGGCCACGAGGAAGCGGGCCGGTCGCTGCTCACCGGTTTTGTCCGCGAAGTCCGCAAGCTTGCCGACGCCTGCGAAAAACGCGTGGGCCATCCCATCCGGCTGGCCCACCGTCTGCCGGCCCATCCCGAAGCCTGCCTGGCCCTCGGATTCGATCCCATCACCTGGGCGCGTGAAGGCCTGGCGGACATGGTGACCCTGTCCTCGTTCTGCGGTGGTGCAAACTTCGACTATCCCGTGCGGATCTGGCGGGCCATGCTCGGCGAGAAAGTCAAACTCCTGGCGCTCGTCGACGAAACGACGCAACCTTATCCGGAACAGTCCATCCTGGAGTACGAATTGCTTTATGGCGCGGCGGCGGCTGCCCTGCAGCGCGGCGTCGACGGCATCTACCTGTTCAACCAGAACTACCGGGAGACGGACGAACCGGAACTGCTCTGCCACATGCTGCGTCATCTCGGCAGTCTGGACACGGTGGCCGGCTGCCGGCGGCGGCATGCGGTCGCCTATCCGCAGGTCGACGCGCCCGGCGGCCCGGTTCGCAATCTCCTGCCGATCCCGCTGCGCCTGCCGAAAATGGGCGCCGATTTCGGGCGCATGGAGGAGAACATCACCCTGCGCATCGCGACCGGGCCGAAGCCAACGTCCGGGCGGGCGGTGCTCTGCCTCGGTTTCGGCGGCGGCTTGCCTAAAGGCGCCTGCGACAGACTGCAGGTGCGGCTCAACACCACTCCCGTTCCCGCCTGCGGGGAGCCGCGCTACGACGGCATCTCCCGGACCCAGGCGCGGCCCCGGCATGGCTGGGACAGCGCCTTTCTGGAGGCTGTCCACTTCTTCGGGTTGCCGGCGGACCTGCTTTGCGATGGCGATAATGTGATCGAGTTCATGCCGCCCCAGGTCGACGGGTCGCTGGCGTGGGCGGAGATTGTATTTCTGAAAGAGGATGATGGATGAAAGTTGTGTTCTTCGGCGGTGGTTCACACCGCTATTTGAGCATGGCACGGTCGATCATGGCGGTGCCGGGGTTGATGGAGAACGGCGAGATCAATCTGTACGATCTGGCCGTGGAGCGAGCCGAGGCGGTCGGGCGGCTGGCGATGAAATCGCCGGAGTTCAAACGGACCCACTGCAAACTCACATGGGGGACGTCCCTGGATCAGGCGCTGGAGGGCGCCGATATCGTCTTTGTCGTCCTGATGGCCGGCAACCGGAGCAACTTCGACCTGTTGCAGTCCACCTGTCCGAAGCACGGGTTCATGGGGTCCGACCAGCTTTCGCCCAGCGGGGCGATGCTGGCATTGAAAGGGGGCCCCATCCTGATGGATCTGGCACGGCGAATGGAGCGGATCTGTCCGGGCGCCTGGCTGATCGACTACGCCAATCCGGTGGCGGTGCTCAGCGCCGCGGTCAACAACCACACCCGCATCCGCTGCCTCGGGGTGTGCGGCGGCTACATCAACCACCAGTGGGACCTGACCCGGCTGCTCTACGGCAAGGACGAGCAATGGACGGACTTCGACGTGCGTTGCGCCGGCGTCAACCACATGAGTTTCATCCTGCCCGGCTCGACCCACCGCGGCCGCGACTTGGTTGAACTGGCGGCCGAGCGCGTGACTCCATCCTGGACCATGCCGCCGCTGTCGGACCGCTGGAACGCCGGCGCCAAGGCGAACATCACGAACAGCGTGACTACGCTGGCCAGATACTATCGCAAGTACGGGCACCTGGTCTTCTCGACCGAAGGCGACGGGCTGGCGCACCTCGACATGGAGGGCTCGCAGGCCAGGATCAAGAACGCCCCGCCGCCGCCGGACCGTCAGTTGTTGGAACAACGCGCCAGCCGGTTTCAGGCGGTGCGGAAGGCAGACGACCAGCAGTTCCAGTCCTGGCTGACGGTCGACCTCGACGAGGCCGCCTGGAATGTCGCGAAGCCCGAGGCGCTCTACCTGTTGCGGGCCGACGAAGACATCATGGTGAAGATCGCCAAAGCCGTTGGCGGCATCGAGGAACTGGCCATCGCGACCAGCCGGCCGAATCAGGGCGCGGTATACGGCTTCAAGGATCGCACGGTCCTCGAGTATTCGCAGGTGCTTGGCCGCGACGGGATTCGTGCGGCAGGCGCGTTCGAAATCCCGGACCTGTTCCAGGGGTTGGTCAGCGGGTTGGCCACCCATCAGACGCTGCTGGGCGATGCCATCGCCACACGCGATCCGCGCATCCTTTTCGAGGCGCTCTACAGTTACCCGGACCAGCAGGACACGGCGGCGAGCAAGGCGCTCTGGCGCGACCTGATCGCGATCGCGGCCCCCGACATCCCGACGGAATTCCAGGCGACCCGCGAGATGTTCTGCGCCTGACCGGCGTGAGTCGATCGGCGTCGCGGTCAACGTGCCCGGCGCGTCCGGGACCTATTGCGGGACGCGTTTTTCATGGGCGGGCATCCTGACTTGGGCGCAATTCAAGGGGCATCGTTTGTTCGGCCCGTGGCGGAACGGCACCCGACCGCTGGATGAACACGACAACGTCACATAAAACCTTGTCCCGCGCCGGGTGGCGTGTGACGATGGGACGTCTGTTAATGCTGTTGGGTGCAGGGATATGGATACGCCATGAATTTGAATCTTGCCAGTCCGTTTGGCGACGTGTGCTCGCCTCCGCAAACGCCTTATCTCTCGTTCCGCAGTCCGCAGAGCGCGAACCTCCTGTTCGACTCCGGTGACGCGATTGAGCTGCAGTGCCAGGCCGGGTTGCGATCCGTCGGGCTGCGCTGGACGCTGCACCGCAACATGGTGCGAAAGCCCTTCCGCGAGGGGGCGGCCGAGGCGTTGCCGGCCAACCGCTACGGGATCCGGCTCGATACAGCGGGGCTGCATCCGGGGTTCTATGACCTCAACGTCGAACTCGACACCGGGATGACCAATACCCTGAAAGACACGCTGGGCAGGCGTCCGATGCGCGGCGTCTGCACGTTTGGCTGGAAGGTGGATCAGATGGCCGTGGCCGAGACTCGCCCGGTCGATTTCGCGCGTTTTTGGGGTGATGCCAGAGCCAAGTTGGCCAAGATCCCGCTCGATGCCAGGGAAGGGGTGATGAAGTCCTTCGGGCCGGAAGCCATCAACGACTACAACCTGAGCAGCGCCTGCCTGCCGCCGGACTACGATCCGGCCGGACACCGCGCGGAGCAGGTCGAGTCGTGCAAGGTGGACTTCGCAGGGCCGGATGGGGGAAGGGTCTATGGCTGGCTGGCGAAACCAAGGTCGGCGGGTAAGTTCCCCGCCATGCTGGTGCTGCCGGGCGCCGGGTTCTCGGCCCGGCCACGGCCGCTGGAACATGCACGGCACGGCTATGTGGCCCTCGACATCCAGATTCACGGCCAGGAGGTGGATCTGAAACCGTACCCGACGTTGCCGGGCTACAATGACCATCCCCAGTATGACCCGCCGTCGGCGTACTATTATTACAACGTTCACCTGCGCTGCGTGCAGGCGATCAACTACCTGTTGTCGCGGCCCGATGTGGACCCGGCCCGGATTGTGGTGGTCGGCGGCAGCCAGGGCGGACGGCTCGGGGTGGTGGTCGCGGGCCTGGATCCGCGTGTGAAGGCGGTGGTCTCCTGCATCGCCAATGCCCCCAATCATCCGCACCTGCGCTGGGTGGCCCGCTGCAACGGTCTGGCTGAACTTGGCGACAAGGAACCTGACCCGGCGATCACGCCGACCGATGGCATGGAACTCACCGGCGCGCCGCCGGCGCTTGACGATGCTGCCGGGCGCGGTTTCGCCTATCACGACCCCATGAACTTCGCCCCGGACATCCACTGCCCCGTGCTGATGAACGGCGGGCTGATCGATCCGGTCTCGCCGCCGTTCAGCGTCTGGGCGGTGTACGACCGTCTGGGCACGTCCAACAAGCAATTGGTCGCCCTCGACGGCATGGGCCACGACTGGTCGGCGGAGTTCGACCGCCGGGCCTGGCGATGGCTGGACGGCGTGTGGAGCGGGGTGGCCGCTCCATGAGCTTCCAGCCAGAATGTTTCGCGCATGATCGTTCAGGTCATTTCCTGGATGACAACCTCACCATAGGAAAAAGGTAATTTAACCATGGATCTGACTCACCGGGAACGGTTTCTACGCACCTTGAACTATGAGCCGGTGGACCGGTGCCCGGTCTATCTGGCTGGGCCGTGGGCCGACACGCTGGCGCGCTGGCATGGGGAAGGACTGCCGTCCGCCGCGACCGACGTGCATGCGTATCTCGGCGTCAGCAAATACGGCTATCGGATGACCAACATCACGCCGGTGGCCGGGATCTATCCGCCATTCACTCAGAAGGTGATCAGCGACGATGGGAATTTCATTGTCAAGATCGACAGCTACGGCAGGACCGTGCGCGATTTCAAGGACCACACGTCCTTTCCCGAATGGATCGACTTTCCGGTCAAGGAGGCGGCCGACCTTCGCCGGCTGATGGATGAGCATTTCGACGTGTCCAACCTTGACGCCCGTTTCGCGCCGGACTGGGCGGAGAAGGCCAAAGCCGCCGAGGCGCGCGGAGACATCCTCCTGATCGACGGCGGTTGCTACTACTGGACGCTGCGCTCGATCGCGGGCGTCGATGGCGCCAGCTACCTGCTCTACGACTGCCCGGAACTGGTCGACGAGCTTTGTGAACGCTATTTTACGGTGGTCATGGAGGGGCTGCGCCGCGCGGTGAAGTTAGTGAAGGTGGATCTCATTGGCTTCGGCGAGGACTTCGCCTTCAAAACCGGCCCGCTGTTGTCGCCGGAGATGTTCGGCCGTTTCATCCTGCCGCGCTATGCCAAGGCGATGGCGTTCGCCCGGGAGCACGGCGTGAAGCTGACCTGGCACGACAGCGACGGCGATTGCCGGCTGCTTCTGCCCGCCATGCTCTCCATTGGCGTGAACAGTACCGCCCCCTGTGAAGTGGCGGCCGGCATGGACCCGGTTGCGTTGCGCAGGCAGTTTGGCCGTGACCTGCGCATCGGCGGCGGGTTTGACAAGCGGATCGTCGCCAGGGGACCGGACGCTGTCAGGCGGGAACTGGCGCGACTGGCCCCGGTGTTTCGCGAGGGCGGGTTCGTGCCGGGTATCGACCACTCGGTCCCCGCCGACGTATCGTGGGATCATTACCGCGCCTACATCGATCTCCTGATCTCGGCGACGGCGATGGAAGGGGCGTAAAACGGCGGGCAGCAGTCTTGGCCTGGTAACACGGGATAGGCGTGCGTTTAAACCGTGTCACCGCCTGGGGCGGGGTGGGTTTCACGATCCGACGCGCCCTTATGCTGATCGTAACTGGCCAGATAACTCCCCGGCACGGGATGTAACAGCAGCTTGGAAAACTAAGGCGTTACTGCTTGACACTGAACCCGTTCGTCTGCTTAACTGAAAATCAGATGCGATGTTGGGTTGTGCTGATGCGGCACACCGTGATGCAGCAAACCAAAAGGAGAGCCGCCACCATGAACGATAGAAAAGCTTACGTTAGTCCTGCAGTTCTGACCGAAGACGTGCTGGAACAGACCTCGTTGGCCTGCAACTCCACAGCGCCCTTCTCGACCTTTGCGTCACCCGGCAATTTTGGCCCGGGGGCCGTCGGCGGAGATGCTGACTGCACGATCAATGTCTCCAAGAACAACGCTTTTTCCAGTGGTCCGCTGTGCCTGTCAGTGATCAAGACTGGCGGAGAAGTCATCGCGCTGAGTTAGCCAACGCATCAGGAGCGGCCCCATCCAAAGGCATGTGTGGTCAGTGCACTGCTGGGGCCGTTCTGATTAGCGTATCGTGTTTCTTTTCGGTCAGAGGCACTATGTCTGGCACGTGGCGGGATTTTCGGTCTGCCACACAGGCTGCTTCTTTGCCCCACCCCCGCCCCGCCTATCCGTGACGCGCCTCATGTGTCGCAGTCAGCCCTTGGGAATGCCCATGGGATGAGGCCGCTTCATTGTCCATTGCCATCAGGGGAATCAGGGAAGGGGAGGACCGAGTGAAGAGACTCATGTCGACATTGGCGGCGCTTCAGGTCGTTCTCTGCACCGGCATACCCGCTCATGCACAAGGGATCGAATGGGAAGTTCTGAATGATGAGGTCATGTCGCTCTATGGGCAGAATCGGTATGACCGCGCGGTCGAAGTCGCGCGAAAGGCGTTACAGGTTGCCGAGCAGACGCTCAGGCCGGATCACCCCTCGGTAGCCACGAGTCTGAACAACCTGGCGTTGCTGTACAAGACCCAAGGCCACTACGCTCTGGCCGAGCCGCTCTATCAGCGCTCGCTGGCCATGACGGAAAAGGCATTCGGCCCTGATCATCCCGAAGCGGCGGCACGCCTGAACAACCTCGCGGAGCTGTACGATGTCCAACGCCAGTACACCCAAGCCGAGCCGCTCTACGTGCGCTCACTGGCCATCCGGGAGAAGATCCTCGGCCAGGATCATCCCGACGTGGCCACCAGTCTGAACAACCTGGCGTTGCTGTACAAGACTCAAGGCCAATACGCCCTGGCCGAGCCGCTCTATCAGCGCTCGCTGGCCATCCGGGAGAAGACCCTCGGCCCGGATCATCCTTCCGTAGCGATCAGCCTGAACAACCTCGCCGCACTCTACGATGTCCAACGCCAGTACACCCTGGCCGAGTCGCTCTATAGGCGCTCGCTGGCTATCCGAGAGAAGATCCTCGACCCGGATCATCCTGCCGTGGCCGCAAGCTTGAACAACCTTGCTGCGCTCTACAGTGCTCAAGACCAGTTCGCACAGGCGGAGCCGCTCTACGTACGCTCGCTGGCCATCCGGGAGAAGGCGCTCGGCCCAGACCATCCTTCCGTGGCGGCGAGCC
>CAZTAJ010000028.1:0-22439 GCA_964611575.1 uncultured Verrucomicrobiota bacterium | reverse complement strand
CTGGCCATCCGGGAGAAGGCGCTCGGCCCAGACCATCCTTCCGTGGCGGCGAGCCTGGACAGCCTCGCCGCGCTTTACAGTGCCCAAGGCCAGCTCGCCCAAGCCGAACCGCTCTACATACGCTCACTGGCCATCCGGGAGAAGGCCCTCGGCCCGGATCACCTCGACCTCGCCGCGACCCTGAACAACCTGGCGGCACTGTACACATCCCAAGGCCAGCTCGCCCAAGCTGAACCGCTCCTCAACCGTTCGCTGGCCATCCGGGAAAAGGCCCTCGGCCCGGATCATCCCGACGTGGCCACCAGCCTGAACAGCCTCGCGCTACTGTACAGATCCCAAGGTAAGATAGCCGTGGCCGAACCGCTCTTCAGACGCTCGCTGGCCATCCGGGAGAAGGCGCTCGGTCCAGATCATCCGTCCGTGGCCGCAAGCCTGAACAACCTGGCGTTGCTGTACAAGACTCAGGGCCAGGCCAGCCAGGCCGAGTCACTCCTCAAACGTTCGGTGGGGATGTTGGAGAAGGCACTCGGCCCGAATCATCCCTCCGTGGCCACCAGCCTGAACAACCTGGCCGCGCTGTACCAAACCCAGAGCCAGTACGCCCTGGCCGAGCCACTCTACACCCGCTCGCTGGCCATCCGGGAAAAGGCACTCGGCCCGGATCATCTTTCCGTGGCCACGAGTTTGAACAACCTGGCGCTGCTGTACCAGACCCAAAGCCATTGCGTCCAAGCCGAGCCGCTCTACGTGCGCTCGCTGGCCATCCGGGAAAAGGCGCTCGGCCTGGCTCATCCCGATGTCGCCACCAGCCTGGACAGTCTGGCGCATCTGTACCAGTCCCAACGCCATTACGCCCAGGCCGAACCGCTCTACAAACGCTCGCTGGCCATCCGGGAAAAGGCGCTCGGCCCGGATCATCCCGATGTCGCCACCAGCCTGACCAACCTCGCAGGACTCTACCGGATGACGGGCAAGTCTGAGGCCGCCGATGTGCTGGAACGGCGCGCCGCGGCCATTGGGTCAACACGGCGATGACCCGGCCCATAGCGGGGTGTTGCGCCGCGGCCTGGCTGAGGATCAGGGAAGAGGCGGCCCGATATCCGAGTACGCCAAGGGCCCGGACGAGCCTGATGACTCACTGCAATTCGCAGCGTTGTTCATCGAAGAACCCCTCCAAAGCGTGCGCTACCCTGCAGGATTGGCGCGAAGGGCTGAACAGGCTGCCGGTTTCCATCCGGGCCAGGCCCGCACAGCGAGCGCAGCGCAGAAAGAGCCGGCAGGAACTGCACTGGGTCAGGTCGGCCACGCGGATAGCCCGCAGTTCGGCGATCACGGGGTTTCCATTCCAGATATCCGCAAAGGATGCCTGACGGATATCGCCCAGGACCGTGCGGATGGCGGCACAGGGATACACCAAGCCATGGGCGTCGATGGTGCAGGACGTCTGCCCGGCGCCACAGGGGGAGCTCGCCTGTTTTTGCTCATCCGTCAGCAACGGGGGGGGCGGAGGAATGGCCTGGGTGCCGGTCTGGGCCAGTTCCGTGGCTGCCAAAGCGCGGAGTTGCGCTTCGGTGACGCTGAGATCCTCGGGTTCAGGACTCCCGTCTCGCCGGTGGATGAGCAAGAAGGCACTACGGAACGATGCGTCAAGTTCGCGTGCGAGGGACTTGATCTGGCCGGCTTCCTCAATGTTGTCCCGCATCCAGGTGGTTTTGAGTTGCACCGGAATTCCCCGCGCGCGCAGGAGGCGAACGCCGTCCAGGACTTTGGCGAAAGACCCTTGGACCCGGGTGATACGGTCATGGGTCGCGGGCTGTCCGCCCAGCAGGCTGATCTCCACCCGCTGCGGGCAAAGGTCGCTCAGGCGACCGGCAGCTTCGGGGGTGATCCGTGTCCCGCTGGTGAACAGAATGAAGGAAAACCCCCGCTGCCGCGCGCTCTCCAGGATTTCGAAGAAGTCCGGCCGCACCATCGGTTCGCCGCCGGTAATAGTCAGGAAAAGCGTCCCGGCGGTCGCCAGTTGGTCCAGGAGCGTGCGGTACTCGCTCAGGGAGAGTTCATCGGACGGGGATGCCGCGTGGATGTAGCAGTGTCGGCATTGCAGGTGACAGCGGTTTGTCAGTTCCAGCATCGCCGATATGGGGACGTCGTGTGCCAGCGCCCGGGCCCTGAGCCGCTCGAAGAGCCGTTCCGGGCGTGCCTTGCCTGTGATGGGCGGGGGCTGAAGATGCTCCTGATCATTGGGCATCGGATGCACTCAAGTGGGCGTGTTGGGACTGTCCTGCACGGTGACCAGGCCCTGGGCACTCAAGTGCGTCAGGAATGCCACGACATCGGACTGAGCCTGGGCCTCGCTCACATTGAACTCGGCATGGATACGCTGGATAATGCTGCCGAGGGTCGGCTTTTCAGCCAGGAGCTCCCAAATCCGGCTGCCGGTCTCGTTCAGGTTTCGGATCTTGCTGTCCTGGGGGGTGAGGATGATGGCTTCGCCTGCGATGATCCGTGAGGCGGTGTGCGTGTTGCGGGATACGATTTGGTCAGGCGTCAGCATGGTGTAAACCCCTTCTGCTCCAACTCCTCAATACAGATCCAGAATGCTCCATCCCGGCGGAAATGCATATCGAAAAAGGGGACCGTGCCGACAAGGTCGGTCGCGATGCTCAGCAGTCGTTCGTTTGCCGCCAGATCCTGATCGAAGAAAAGGACACTGGCCAGGAGCTTGGCGAGCGCCCGGCCGGGGGACGTCTTTTCCACATACACCCGGGTGTCTTTGACAGGAAGAAAGGCGGCCCTCAGGGGGGCTCCCACATTCAGTTCCGTGCTCTCGTTGGTTCCGAAGAAGGGGGAACTCCATACCCGGTATGCCCCCTTGATCTTGCGGACCAGCACCATTTCGTCACTGAGAACCTGTTCCTGGCGGGTGACGAGACTGGCGATGGTGGACTTTCCTGTTTCCGAGGGGCCGGGGAAGATATACCCGTGGGCGCCCCGCGCCACGGCGGCCGAATGGAGCAGCAACCCCCCTTGTTCGGCAGCGAGGAAGGAGTAGGCAACGCGCAGAAACGATTCCACTGCAATGGTCTGCATGCGCTCCGCAAACACAACGCGTCCGTGGCCCGCGGTGAGGTCCAGGCTGCCGGCGAAGTCAATGCGTCGAAAGACCACGCGCCCTCCGATGCGACGCACCTCGGGCTTGCTATCGAGCTTGGTCTTGCGCGATGCGGCGGCGTCATCCGTCGAGAACAGGCCGGCGTGCTTCTCCGAAGTCTTTGCGGCCGCGCCCGGGGCGGGTTCACGGATGAGCTCGGTGATCAGGTCAACCGGGACGTTGAGGAAGCGTGCGGCATCCGCGGGATCCTGAAGGTGCCTCATCTCGATCTCGAAATCGGGGGTGCCGCCGGCGACGGTGAAATGGCGGTAGCGTTGGCGCAGATGGTCCAGGATGAGCGGCTGCCGGGAAACGACCGAAACGCGCAGTTCCCCGATACAGAGCTGCACAGATGAAACACCGGAAAACATGGGGTGGACTATGCCAGAAGGCTGCAAAGACTGTCAACGTCCCCGCCGCGGCGCAGCGGCAAGGGCCTTTTCCCTTGACGGTCATTGACGATAGCCGTCACTATGCGCGAATTCGGCCGGCCGTTTGCCGAATGCCGCCCTCCGGTGATCGCGAGGGGGGGATTCATCCGTGCTGGAAGTGGCTACAGGTGGAGGCCCGATGACAGGTTTGGCACGACGAGCGGTCGCTTATCTCCGCGAGCTGATGCGGAAACCGGAAGCGCCGCCGGTATCGTTTGGCTACCGAGACCTGGCCTTCTTCTGGCCATATGTGAAGCCGGTATGGAAGGTCGGGGCGACGGGCCTCATCCTGACCCTGGCGGCCAGCGCGTTGGGATCCTTGCTGCCGCTTAGCAGCAAGGTTCTCATTGATTTTGTGGTCATGCGGCAGGAGCCCCTGATGGTGGGCCGGTTGCTGCGCGCGCTGGGGATGGGGTCCCTTGTGCCGACGGTGCAGCAGGGGCTGGGTTCCCTCAACGGAGTGATCCTGGCCATGCTCTGCGTCAGCATCACCGCCGGGGGTCTGGCGTTGGTCCAGCGCTACTTTTCGACCCGGTTCCAGGAGGAAGTGACATTCAACCTCCAGACGGCGCTCTTTGAGCACATCCTGCGTTTTCCGATTGGATTCTTCCGCAGGAAGCAGACCGGGTATCTCATGGCCCGCATCACCGATGATGTGTCGGCCCTGCAGTCCCTGGTTTCGCAGCAGACATCGAATCTTCTGACAACGGTGTTCTACCTCGCGTTTGGGATCGGGATCGCCTTTTGCATCAGCGGGCGGTTGACCCTGATTGCGCTGGCGGTGCTGCCGTTCTACGCCATCACGAGTTACGTGTTCGGCGGGCGGGTGCGTTCGCGTTCCTGGGATGTCATGGAGCGGCGGGCCCTGGTGGCGCGCCACGTGCAGGAGACCCTCTCCGGGGTGGAGGTGGTCAAGGCGTATGCCAGCGAGCGGCACGAAATCCACAAGGTGGCCGGTCGGATGCGACAGAGCGTCACGGCGCGGATCGACAGCGTCATGCTTTCGGTTCTGTCCGGAAACGTGTTGCAGGGGGTGCAGGTCCTCTCTTCGATGTTACTGACGTGGTGCGGGGTGCGGGAGATGCTGTGCGGGCGCATGACGGTTGGGGATTACGTCGCGTTCAACGCGTACGTGATCTACCTGTCCGGGCCGGTGCAGACCCTGACGACCTTCCATCTGAGCGTACAACCCAGCTTCGCGTCGCTGGGACGCCTGATCGAGCTGTTTCGCACCAGTACCGAGTCCGGCACGACGGGCCGGCCGGCCGGGTTACGCCCGGGGTCGTTGTGCGGCCTCCTTGAGTTTCGCCATGTCACGTTCGCCTACCAGGAAGGGCATGCCGTGCTGCGCGATATCAGTTTCACGGTAGCCCCCGGTGAGACGATCGCCCTCGTGGGACCCAGCGGCGCGGGTAAAACCACGCTGGTGAACCTGATTCTGGCGTTTCACCGACCCGGATCGGGCGTCATCCTGCTTGATGGACGGGACTTGGTTGAACTGGATCTCGACTGGCTGCGCCGGCAGGTGGGGCTGGTGTCTCAGGAGGGATTTCTGTTCGCGGAAAGCATACGGAGCAACATCCGGTACGGCCAACCGCATGCCTCCGACGAAGACCTTGTCGCGGCGGCGAAGGCGGCCAACATTCATGAGGACATCCTCCGCCTTCCGGAGGGGTATGAGACCGTGGTCGGAGAGCGTGGCGCCCGGCTTTCGGTGGGCCAGAAACAAAGGGTTTCCATCGCGCGGGCGTTTCTCAAGAATCCCGGCATTCTTATTCTCGACGAACCCACCTCGGCGCTGGATGCGCAGAACGAGGGGGTCTTCAAGGCCTCGCTAAAGCGGTTGGTGCAAGGCCGGACCACGTTCATCATCGCCCACCGCCTTTCCACCATTGAGTTTGCCCACCGCATTCTCGTGGTCGACCAAGGCCGGATCGTGGAACAGGGGACGCATGCGGCGTTGATGGAGGCGGACGGGCTATACCGCCGGCTGTACGAGGAACAACACGGGAAACGTTAGGCGCCGCCGGTCAGCGCAGGCAGGCCGCCGCATGGCCGGCAAGTTCGGCCGCGGCCACCAGGGGATGGGCGACGCGGAACAGATGCGTTGCGGTGCGGCAGCGGTACCGGTGCCGGATGAACTGCGGCCCGGGGTTCATGTACCGCAGCAGATCCAGTACGCGCACGGGCCGGAACATCGGGCGGGCCCGCAGGGCGGCGATACGCGACGGTCGTTTCGACCCTTTCTCCGCGTCGCGCATAGGCGTGCGGTCGAGCGCTCGAAATGCGGCGCGTTCGATCCAGGACGGGGCCAGCCGTTCGAGCCGTCCCATGACGTCCCCGGGAACCCACCCCGGGAACAAGCGCTCCGTCGTCCGGAGCACAACGGAGAATTCCCGCCTCACATTCCATATCCGACTCTCTTCGACGATGCGGTCCCAGTCCAACTCGCCGCCATGGCCAGCGGCCGCCCGGGCGATATCGCAGAAGTGCATCAGGCATCCCTCGTCGATCACCCGCCGCAACAGACTCGCGTCGTCGTCAAGGAAAGGCAGGAAATACGCATGTTTGGCGGCATGGACCGCCTGGGTGAGAAGGTCGTGCGTGGGACACGGTATGCAAACCTTCACGTCACCGATGGCGATTTCCCGTGCCGAGGCGATAATCGACGCATACGGGATGGTGAAGGGGACGTAGCGGTGGTCCAGTGCCCAGTGCAGTTCAAACATGGCGCCACTGGCCCTGTGGCGGTAGGTGACATGCAGATGATATGTCTCGAAATACGCGGGCCCGAGTGTGCCATCGGCGGCGACGCAGCCGGCGGCCTCCATGCACTGCCGGGCGCGCGGGAGATCCTGCCGCAGGATGAGCAGGTCAACATCCGTGAAGGGCCGCAACGCGGGATCGCCGTACAGGGTCGTTCCGGCAGCCAGTCCGCGGAGCAGGACCAGCGGGATGCCGGCGGCACGAAAGCGCTCGACGACGGGGCCCAACTCCGCCGTCACCCGGGTCGCAACGTTCATGCTGCGCAAGTACGACGAGCGCAAGTCGGCAAGCGTGTCCGCCGGGACGGGCAGGTCCCCGGCTCTTTCCCTCAGGGTCCGGAACATCAGGGGCGCGATGCGGTTGTGCGTGGCACGGCGCAGGACTTGCGGCCAATCCAGAACGCGGCCATGGGGGGGCGAACTGAGGGGGGTGGCCCCCGGCTGCATCCCGCACCCATCCAGCAGGAAGCAATCCTCGGGCGTCAGTCCGGTGCGTGTTGGGTGGTTCGGTTCCATAGTCGTACCAGAAGCGCCTGGGGCATCAGCAGCAGACGACGCGCCCAGCGCGAGCCGGCGTTCGCCGGCCCCCCACGCCCCGCCGGAGTGAGGCGCATCAACGGTCTGAAAAGACGGTACAGGTACCAGAGGGCAAGCGAGTGCCAGAGAAGCAGTTTTGACAAGGCGAGCCCCTCTCGTTGGTCGCGCTGCCGCACGCCATTCCCCCGGCGTACGCCGACGACGCGGGCCACCACATCCGTCCCGCGCAGGGGGGGGTCACAGGAAAGATGTCCGTCGCCTTTCGTTTGAAAGAAGAGGTCGCCGTGGTCTCGCCAGCGGCGAATCACGCGGTGGGCTACGAATGTCGTCGGAATCCGGTAGAGCACGATTTCACCGACGCGTATCTGTTCGGGGGCGACACGTTGGACCAGAATCCATTCGCCGTCGCGGACGGTATGGCCCATACTGAGGCCGTGCGCCTTGAGCGGGACCTCCTCGCCGCGCGCGATGACCTCCTGGACGAGATCCAGGCGAACGTCGGGCTGGGGGGCTGAGTTCATGGTCATACCGTTTTAGCATTCTCTATCCGGGAGAATAGAGAGCCGTGCGTTCAGAAGCAAGGCTGGACCGCGACAAGGGTCCCTCTGCCATGCACCGAATCGGCGATGCGCCCCGCGTTGCCTTCCTGTGTCGCTTTTCGTGTTGCGTTCGGAAGAGGATCGTCTAGTATGCAACCCACTGTTTGTCGTACGGTATCCGCGACAAGGCTTCCACCTCAGGGAAAGTCAGGCCCCCGGGGCATAACGGTTTTTACAAGATGATCAAGGGGAGTGTGTTATGACACGAACAGTCGGCGACTTCAGGCGCGGCGGACTGGGACTGGCAGCGGCGTTG
Source organism: uncultured Verrucomicrobiota bacterium (assembly GCA_964611575.1). Lineage (GTDB taxonomy): Bacteria > Verrucomicrobiota > Kiritimatiellia > CAIKKV01 > CAITUY01 > CAITUY01. The sequence continues at coordinate 14,700 of CAZTAJ010000028.1, read as the reverse complement.
CTGTGCGCGGCGTGGCTGTCGTCGGACGCCGAAGGGGCCGTGACGCGATCGTTGCAGCGTCTGTCAGACGGTCGCATTCAGGTCGTGTTGACATGGGCGCCAACCTCGGCGCGGGCCTCAGGGATGATCCTGGAAGAGCAGATCCCGAACGGTTGGGCGCTGGATGTGATCGATGTCCAGGCGGGCGCGACGGGGTTTGTGCGGCGCGCTTCACAAACCTGGGGGATCGCCCTTGGCGTGACGACCACGGGAACGGTGACCTACGTGCTGCAGCCGGTTGCCGTCACGGCTGAGGCGGTCGTTTTCGAGGGCTCCAGCAAGCGACTTGAAACGGGAGTGGTGATCGAGGAGCCGACGGGAGGAGACTGTACGGTGATGTGCGGACCCGCCAAGGGCCTTGGGCCGGCCTTGTATATCACTCGCTTCGATGCGGTGGCAGGGGGTGAGTTAGAGTTCGTCACCGACGCATCCGTGACGGGCACGGTCTTTCTGGATTCCCGTGCATTGAGTGCGGACTCGCAGTCAGGCTGGCAGTGCGTCGGAGCCGGGGTGTCGAGTCAGATTCTTGAATGCTCTCAGACCAATCGGCTCACCTTCAGTGGCCCGTGGTCGGAGGCGGGGGCCATGTTCCGCCTCCGTGTGTGTCCCGACTGAGTGTCGTCCGGTGTCGCCCGTCCTGGGGGGGGGAGGGGTGAGACTGGTATCGGCCGGCGGCTGCGTTGATGGCGCAGGGCCACGACTGATTTGGAGATGGTGAGCGTGCGAAAAACCCTGCTCAACGACTGGTTGACGAGCCATGCTGTGGAACCTGCGTCGGGCAAGGTGCGCTATCTCTTCTCTGTGGGACTGGCGGCCGTCCTGCTGCTGGCCGGGTGCGCCGTGTACGGGCGGGCGTGGTGGGTGCTCCGCGAAGGCGAGGCCCGATTGGGTCTGGCTGGGTTGCTTCCCCTGCTGGCCATGTCATACGGGTCGCTCGTGCTGCTGGCCGTCGCCATCCTCGAATCGCGGGTGCGCCATGCCCGGCAGGGCGACCTGCTGTTGCGCCAGCGTACACTAAGCCAACTCGTTGATCATCTCACAAACACCCAGGAGGAGGAGCGTCGGGACATCAGCGGCTTGCTGCACGATAAGATCGGCGCCCTGCTGACGGCCGCCAAGCTGGAGGCGGAGGCCCTGGGGCGTCGTGCGGGCGCTGACGGCGAGCAGCCGCGCCGGCTCGAGGGCCTTCTGGACGGTGCGCTGGAGGAGGTCCGCGGATTGGCTTCGGTGCTGTACCCGCGAGCCATGCTCCATGCGGGTTTGCGTGCGGCGCTGGAGGAGGTCGTCGGGCGGTTGCGTGCCATTGAGGGCGTGCCGGCCATCGAGATGACCTTGACTGGTGATGCGGACGCTTTGCCCTCGCCGTGCGCGTTGTGTGTGACGCGGCTTATTCAGGAATGCCTGATGAACGTGGTGCGCCATGCCCGGGCGGGGCGGGTGCTCGTGTCGGTGCGCATCGACGACCGGCAGGTTGAGGGCGGCGTGGCGGATGACGGGGTCGGCATGCAGGGCGCCAAACCGGGCATGGGGCTGATGCTGATGGAAGAACGCGTCGGGCTGTTGGGGGGGACCTTGGTTTGCGGGGAATCGGAATGGGGCGGTACGCGGGTGACGTTCCGTATTCCGTGGGCGGCCGGGGTGGCGGACGCGCGGCAAGGCGGCCCCGATGCCTAAGCCCACTTCCAAACCGCGGCTCAGGTTGCTGATGGTTGACGACCATGCCGTCCTGCTGGATAGTATGTGCCGCATATTTGAGGCGGATGAAGCGTTCGAGGTCGTGGGAGCGGCCGGAACCGTGGAGGCGGCGTGTGTCGTGGCGCGAGACCGCACCCCGGATGTCGTGCTATTGGATATCGACCTGGGCGCTGAATCGGGCCTGGACGGGATCGGGCGACTCCGGGAGGCGTGCCCGAAGGCGAGGATTGTGATGTTATCGATGTGTGAGCAGGCCTTCTATCGCGATCGGAGTTTCGAACTGGGCGCAGACGCGTATGTTACCAAGGGCGCGCGCTTCGAGATTCTGCGATCAATCCTCCTGGATGGCAAGGCGGCCGTCGGGTCGGACCACGCGTGGGTTCGTGAAGGGGACGGGGCGTCCGTACGAAACGCGCTGACGGCGCGCGAACTGCAGGTGGTCCATGCGCTGGCCGAGGGTCGGCGCGAGAAGGAGGTGGCTGATGAACTCGCCATTGCCGTCTCGAGCGTAAGCACCTACCTGAAACGGGCCATGTGCAAGACGGGCGCGTCGAGTCGCGCCGAACTGATGCGGCATGCGACGGCGCTGGGCCGCGCGACACGGGAGGATTCGTGATGCAGGACGGGCAGAGCACGTTGGGCCGGGGGCGACGGCTGGCGGTCGGGTGTGGCATGCACGAGGGCAAGTGCCTGGCGATCGGCGTGGATTCCGCTCGTGGGAAATGGCGGATCGGCTGGGCGTTGTACGGCGAGTTGAGCCGTGAACGCGATCCCGCTTTCATCGAAGCGCTGCGGCGCCGTGTGGGGCGCCGGCACCTGTGGGCGCCTCTGGTCGGCGAGGCGACGGGCCAGGAGGTCGTCTGTGCCATCGATCTCCCTGGCGGAGCCGGCACGCGCCTCAGCAAGGGTGACCAGACGGCTGCGGTGACCACGCAATTGCGGGCCCGCGTCCTCCATCCGGCGGAGCCGTATGTGATCACGCAGAGTGTTTTCAAGGGAGGGAAAGGCAAGTCGCATGTGCTGGGGGCTGCGGCCCGTAAGAAGGATGTGGACGAGCAGTACCGGGCCTGGCGGAAGGTGCTTGGCATTCGGAATCCCCACCTGAGTTCGCCGGCGGTGGCGTTGGCCAACGCCTACTTCGCGTTGTATCCGACGGCGAAACAGCAGGAACGGCCGTGCCGGTTGCTGATCTGCGAGGGCCCCGACGGAACGCTGGCATGCTGCCTCGACGGCGGTCACTTGATTGATACGCTCTACGTGCAGAAGATTCCCGGGCAGAGCGTGACGGCGATGCACATCCATGAGTGGAGCGAGACGTTTGAGAAGCGGCACGCCTTGGCCGGGAGATCGCCGCTCCCGTGCGTCGTTCAAACGGTTCATACGGACGGTTTTGGAGACGAGGTGGAGCTTTGGAGGCCGTTTGACGACGCCGCGCTCGACGTGGCCGCTGAGGCGCGCGACCTGATCGCCGCGCACCCCATTCTGGCGCCGATTGCCTTTGGGATGGCATTGCAGGGAGCTTAACCGCATGTTGTACACGATTGAGTTTACGAGGGCGCACTATGCGCGGCGCCGGCGGCTCGCCCTGTTTCTTGCCCTGGTGCTGGCCGTGCTGCTGGGGATGGCGGGTGTGGCGGCAAGAATGGCTTATGTGGAATATACCAAGCCGCCGCTCGCGGAACGCCTGGCCACGTACCATGCGGCGGCCCTGAAAGTGGAGGACGTGGCAGCCGCCTGGACGAATTGTCAGTCGCACTACAGTCAGATTGCGCCGTACTACCGGATCTTCTGGTGCGAGAACGGGTTGGACGTGTTGGCGTGCCTGTCCGACGAGCATGCACTCCTGCCGCGTGAACTCGTGCCTGTGTCCTGGCAACTGCGTTCGCCCGGGGTCAGCGAACTGGTTTACAGTTTGCGGTTTGAGCCCGAATTATCGAAAATTGAGCAGATCGCCGACGCCACCAACCGGCTGGCCGCGGCGCTTGCGCAATGGCAGCCGGCGGTGACGTGTGAGACGGGCGACCTGGCGGACTTGGACGCGCTGCGCATCTCGGTCGCGTTTCGCCTGCATTCGCCGCCGCGTGAATCCATGCCGCAGATCCCGTCGAACATCGTCAGTGTGGTGAAGGACATTGACGCTCGCCGGGGGATCTGCCTGGACTACGCGCCGCCGGAATGGGCTGGCGACATGACGACGGTGAAGGCCGCCATGGATCGTGTGCTCAGCGATACGTTGCCGCCGCTGAAAGGCCGGCGTGTCGATACCGCCGCCTTGGAGGAGGGGCGCCGCCGGGCGATCGATCCCGGCACGTTTTTCGAGGCGGCGGGCGCCGCGCTGCGGGCGGCAGGGATTCGGGTGGAGCCGCAGGCCTTGATCGATGCGCGCGCACGCTGGTCGGAATTGGCGAACCGGCGTTTGCGCCGGGCGCGGGCATTGGACAATGCCGCGCTTGACAACGAGCGCGACCGGTTGGACGGGATTCTTGCGTCGGGACTTCCCTCCCCCGGGGTTTTTAAAGCTGTCGAGCAACGCACGGTCGAACTCCGCGCCGCGCTGACCAACGGCTATAGCGAACGGGCGGTGTTCGACGAAGGGCATGCGAAGCAGGGTCTGGTCAAGGCGGTGGGGTCTGTGAGCAACAATCTGGACGTGGCGGCTGACGTCAAGCGCCGACCCGCCGTCAATGGGCTGATCTTGGTGCCTTGGACCGTCACGCTGACGCCGTCACAAAATGCGACGGTCGCGTCTCCGGAGTCGGTCCGTACCATCGTGGCAGGGGTTCAAGCCCTGCTATTGGCGCCCGGGGGCTTTGTAATCGAGTCCATCGATATCCGTTTCGAATCCAAGGTGGGCGATGGTCAGCCGAGGGTCGTTCAGGGGGCTCTTGCGGGTCTCGTGCCCTGCCGTACAGAATCGGGCGCAAAGTCCCCGGTCGCCAAAGGAGGGCGCTGATGCCACCCGTCGTGAATGAGGACAAGCCGCAGTTGCGGAAGAGCTATCTGATTAGCTTGGGGGTGGCCGGGCTTGTCGGGCTCGTCCTGATAGGGCCACGTGTGTTCGATTCGCTTCGTCAGCGGGTGAATGGCCCGCCCGAGAAGGCAACGTTCACGATCGTGCCGGGGCCGAATGGCAAGCCGGAGGACTTGCGTGCGATCTCCAAGGATCTTGTCGAGTTCCAGCAGTGGGTGACGAACGCCGCGGTGCCGGGGATCGTCATCGTCGGGCCCGAGTCGGATGTGCCGACGGGCATTACGAATGACGTGCCTCCGGCAGAACGAGACGTCTGGTTCGTGCCGATCCAGGGGACAACGTACACCGGCGCCGGGTGGGTGGCGTACTGCGCGGACCGCGAGTTGCGGGCTGGAGATCTCATCCGTCCGTCCGTCACGCGGTGCGGCTATCAGGTGATGTCCGTCTCGCGCCACTGTGTCTGGCTGAATGCGTTTGTCACGGACACGCCGGCGGAGGCGGCTCCGTCGGGCGGCTGGCCGGATATCCGTGGGATTCGCGGAAGTCAGCAGAAGCCGTTCGACGCCGAACGCGTGGAGTTGGACAACGGCGCATCACTGAAACTGGGCGACGCGATCGTTTTTCAGCGCTCGGGAACACGGCTGGCGGTGAAGCGCCTCTGCCTCTGGCCGCAAGGCGTGCAGTTCCGCATTGACTCTGAAGGCGGCGCGAAGACCAATGACGTCGTGTGTATTCTTGTGCAGTGACCGGGCTCTGGGCGCATGAACCTGATTCCACACCATAAGGCCAGATTGCTTGGGGTTACGTGGCAACGGGTCGATATTGCGGCTCAGGTATTTGCCCGCCTCCAGGAACGGGCGCTTCAGGCGACTGAGGGCGGGGTGTTGCCTCCGTCGAACACCGCCGATGGCGCCGCCGATCCGGCGGCCGAGGCCTTCATCGCCCGGTGCAATTACGACTTCATCATGTCCTTCAAGTCACCGCCTGGCTCGAACCTGGCGCCGAAGGAAAAACGAGAGGGCCAGATGAAGGACCACGGCGTCATGCCGTTGGGAACCGGCGTCAACGAGGGCCTTGGCGAAGAGGTGGTGTATGTGCTGGCCAGGGGCGATACGCCGACGATGCCGGCGTCGCCTTTCCTGCGAACGGACGCGATCAACTTTCTGTATCAGTTGCTCGTCGAGCACCACTGCAACGGGCACATCGTACTGCTCGGCGTGCGCAGCGACGTGTTCGACCGGGCGATCAACTATCTCTATTACAGGGTGGAAATCCCACCCCCCGTGGGGGGGGCGGCGCCGGGATCGGGGGGGCCGGTCCCGGTCGATGAACAGGTTGGCGATCCGCCCGAGATCGCGAAGGCGCGCTTCTGGCTGCTGGATGCGATCCAGCGCACGGCCTCAGACATCCACCTGGAACCTGTGGACGGAGGGGGCCGGCTGCGACTGCGCATCGACGGCAAACTGACCCAGATCCCGGATGCGATTCCGGAATCCATGCTGGTGCAGGTCATCACCTGGGTCAAGACCCAGGCGGGGATGGATAGCGCCGAAAAGCGCGTGCCCTTGGGCGGCAGCCTGAGGCTCTCCTACCGGCAGGCTGACACGGTGCGGTTGGTCGATGTGCGCGTGTCGACGATTCCGACCATTTACGGCCAGAAAATGGTCATGCGGCTACTCGACCCGGAGAATCTCCGCCGCCTGGCCGCCGGCAGTCTGAAGACCATGATCGGCGACGACCGCCTGCACGGCAGTTTCGTCAATGCGTTGGATTCGCGCGACGGCATTGTGCTCGTCACCGGACCCACCGGATCAGGAAAGACCACGACGCTCAATTCGGGGCTCTATCACCTGCTGCGCAAGTGCGGCGACACGCAGAACATCGTCACGATCGAAGACCCGGTCGAGTACAACGTGCCCGGGGTGAATCAGATCGAGGTCAACGAGCGCGCCGGGTTGACCTTCGCGCTGGCGCTGCGCACGATCCTGCGCCAGGATCCCGACATCGTGCTGGTGGGCGAAATTCGCGATCAAGAGACCGCCACAGTGGCGATCCAGGCGGCGCTGACGGGCCATTTGATCCTTAGCACGCTGCACACCAACGATGCCCTGGGCTCGGTGGATCGTCTTCAGGATCTCGGCATCAGCCCTTTCCTGATTGCGTCGACCGTCCGTCTGTTTCAGGCCCAGCGCCTGGTGCGCCGGTTGTGCGGCAATTGTGGCCGGCAGAAGCCCCTGCTCGGCAGGGACCTGGAGCGCAAAGTGGCCGGCAGCCGGTTGGCCGCCCACCGTGAACGTCTGCTGGACCCCGGCGTGACGGTGTTCGAGCCTGCCCGTTGCGCCCAGTGCGAGTGGACCGGCTTCCGCGACCGGGCCGCGGTGATGGAAATGGCCGAGGCGTCGACGGCGTTGACGAGCGCGATTGAGGCCAAGTCCTCGGTGCAGGTGCTGCGTCGGGTGGCCCGCGAGCACAGCGCCTATCGGCCGATGCTCGAAGTGGGGCTCGAGTTGCTCTGCCGCGGTGGAACGGCGATGTCGGAACTCGAGGCGATCTGTCTGGCCACCGGACAGGAATCGGCCGGCCCCCGGGCGCCGGCCGTTGAGGAGTGACCCATGCCGCGATTCGATGTGATCTACCGTCCGCCTTCCGGTGATGCCCTGCGCAGCACGATTGAGGCCGCCAGTGAGACCCACGCCCGCCAGGAGGTCGAGAGCGGGGGCGGTCGAGTCCTGGCGGTGATCCCGAAGGGCGCGCATGGCGTGGGGGGCCTGTGGGAAAAGTTTACGCATTGGAAACCATCGCTGCGATTTGGCGTCTCGGCTGACGAATTGGCCATGCTGTGCGAGGTATTGAAGGCCCTCTATTCCAGCGGCCTGCCGATTCTGCAAGCGATTCAGATGACGATCGAGGAAACGCCGAACCCCCGGTTGCGGAAACGGCTGGTGACCGTGCTGAACCGTCTCAAAGTGGGCGACGACCTGGCCACGGCGATGAGCGACAAGAGTTGCCTGAAAGACTTCCCCCCGTTGATGCGGGAGACGATCCGGACCGGGCAGATGAACGGCCGCCTCGGACTCAGTCTGGAACGGCTGGCCCAGATCTACCAGCGTCAAAGTGAAACCAAGCGGGAGACCGTCAGCGCGTTGGTATACCCGGGGCTGGCACTGCTCGTCTTCGTGGTCGTCTGCACGACGATCACGATCCTGGTGCCCACCGCTCTCACCGAGATCGTTGGCAAGGCCGACCTGGATAAAGTGTACGCCAAACTGCCGGGCCCCATCCGGTTCCTCTTCTTTCTGCACGATCATCCCGTCTATCTGGTCATTCCCCCGGGTTTGATTGTCTTTGTCGCCGCGCTGTGGCCCATCGGTAAGCGATACCACGCCACGCGCATTGCCTTGAACCGGGTGGAGCGCCGCGTACCGGCCATCGGTTCTATTCTGTACCAGTTTGCCTTGGTCCGGTTTCTGGACCAATTGTCGGCCAATAACGCCACCGGCATCATGGTGGCCGAGTCGTTAAGCCTGATCTCCCGGAGTATTTCCGATGCCTTGATCGAGGATGCCCTGCTGCGGATGCGGGGGCGGATCCTGTCGGCCGGGTTGAGTCTGGGCACCGCCCTGGGGAGCGAACCGGTATTCCCATCCCTGGTGAAACAAATGGTGGTCGCCGGTGAGAATTCGGGCCAGTTGACGGAAATGCTCGGGCCGATCAGCGTTTTTTACGAGTCGCGCGCGAAGGCCAGCCTGAAGCGGGCGTTGGATATGATCACGCCCCTTATGATCATTGCGTTGGGCTGCATCCTTGGGCCCGTCGTCGTCGGCATGTACAAAGCCCTCTTCCTGCTGGCGGAGGTGGGCGCGGGTGGCGTCGAGGCGTTAGCCAAGTAGAACAGGAGCGCGGGGTTGCGAGTGTCGTCAAATAGCGACACGCATGCCGTTGACAGGTTGGAGTGGGATTGGACAGACTGCGCAGTGACTTCAATGGAAGTCCAGCCGATGGAATCACGGGCGACAGGTTCCCGGCCGGGAAACACCAAGGTGAGGCGTCGCGAAACAAACAAGAAGGAGACGGAGATGACAAGGAAGCTGAGATTCGGGTCCAAAGCAGGTGTTACGCTCATTGAGTTGATGGTCGTGTTGCTGATTGCCACCATTCTGGTCATCGCACTGCTGCCGCTGTTCAAACCCTTGATCGAGGAAGCCAAGTACACGGCAGAGGCGAAGCCTGTATTGAGCGCGGTTACAACAAAGATCGAACTCTATCGCTATGAGCACGACTTCCTGCCTGGCCTCGCGAAGACCTCTGATCCTGCCATTCCGTATACGAACGCCGCCATGCCTTCGGGTTCGAGCGAAGTAGGGGCGGCGGCAACCGCGCAAGGGATCATTCAGGGCTTCATGGCGGTTCCGGGTGTGCCTGCCAACGAAGCGATGCGATATCAGACCATGTCGAAAACTCCGGCAGGCACGGTTGCTGCGGCTATTACGGCGACGCTTTCACTCGATCACATCGCGACAGACTTGACGCTGGACTATGAGGACTTCAGCGGCAAGCGCATGCGGCCCAGCGATTTCTTCTACCGGTGTGATCAGGGCGGCTACAATAGCGGCGCTTATATGTACGTCGTCGGTGTCTTTGGTGGTGGCGCGGGGAGCTCCCTGACCGCGGGCAAGGGTTTTGCGATTCTCACGGTCGTCAACCCCTCGGCCAAGGTGAAACGCATCCTCACCTGGGAACGGTATAAGAACGCGACCGCCAACGTTGCCAGCCAGATCACCATTATGAGTGAGGGTGATGCCACGCCGGGCCCAGCTCCCGCAGCTTCAAAGCTAGTGGACGTGTGCTATCTCCCGTCGATCGGTTTGCTGCTGAGCAACGATCCGACCACAGCCGCCGCAGACTGCCAGACCGCACTAAATAGTCTGGGTCTCGCCGGGTGGAAGTGATCTAGGTATCGAGCCTCATGGGACGTGATGGCGCCGTAAAACGCGACATCACGTCCCATTTTTGTTCATTCCCCGTGCACGCATTGAAGCGGCACCCCTTAGGCATGCGCACAAACAGGAGCAGTCTGGTTATGAAATGTCTTCGTATTCTAGGATATCGATTGCCAGGCGTAACGCCGGTCTTCCTTCTTCCCCTGATTGCATCGATAGCCCAACTCGCCTGTGCCGGGTTCTATAACCTGGAAGACGCGACGACCCCGCCCGCATTGCCTTCGGGATGGAGCGCGTCGGGCTGGGTGACGACAAATACCACGGCGAGCAGCACGCAACCGCCGGTCGGCGGCAAGGTGTTGTTATGCAGTTCCAACTACACCAGCGCCACCGTGCTCACGCCGACAAACACGGCCGTGACGAATACGGTCGTTGATTTCTACGCAAAGTTCACCGGGTCGGGCACGGCTACGGTTCGTGTGATCCGTTGTGATGCCGCCCTGACCACCACCAATGAAGTGGCCCTCGTCCCGATCATGGGCGGCGGAGTGTGGAACCACCAGACGGTGTTCCCGACGAACGGCTTCGATGCGGGCTCGATCCATCGCGTTGGGTTTCAATTGCTTGGGGTTACAAACGGCACCGTTCAGATCGACGATATCTATGCGGGTGCCGGTTTGCAGGGCGGTGTTTCCTATGATTGCGCGGCCGCCACGGGAATCCCGGAAATGTGGTATGCGTGGGGGACCGTGCCCTGGAGCGATACGACTCAGAATGTGTTTATGGCCGATTTCCATGCGTCGTCTTTTGGCACGCACGGGTATGTATCGCCCTATGCGAATTTGCCGGCGCCGACGAGTGGTAACGTGGTCATCAGCTACTCGCTGCTCAATGTACTGGGGCCGTATGGCACCACGAGGGTTGATCGCGTGCAATGGCTTGGCACCACCAACGACTGGCTGAGCTCGTTCATGATCGGTCAGCCTGTCAATTGCTATGATCCCGCAACAAACGACAACGTGTGGCGTTCCATTACGAACACGGCCTATATTGCCGGATTGGCCGGCAATAGCCGGTTCCGAGTCGGAGCGGATGCGATCGCTGCCGGCGTTACGCTGTCGTATGGCTACATCGACAATGTCGAGGTCTCGTACCGTGTCTCGGTAGCGGTCTCGGATCAGCGGAATACGGATGCGAACCTTGTCCTCCTGAATCCTGCGATCCCCCTGGGCGGACGGTACGACGATACCCCGTATCTGGCCGCCACAGTTGAAAAGCGTCCGCCGGACGATGTCACGAACCTCGTTGTCAGGTCGGTTGTGAGCCGCCTGAATCGCGGGGACGTCATCACCAACGACATGGATAATGTGGTTGGGAACGACTGGAGAAGCCGATTCCCGTTGCCCCCCCTTGAGGCCGGTGAAACGAACGCGTACCAGATTGTTTGCACGTTTGCCTCTGTCTCCGGCATTGCGACCAACAGCCCTTACTTCAGCGATACAATCAATGCCGTCGTTCCCGGATTGGGAAGCGTCTGGATCAACGAGATCGCCACCAACTGGGTGGAACTGGCGGCGCCTGCCGGTCGCTCGATAAGTGCCGCGTCAAACTGGATGCTCCAGGCCGTATCAGGGGTGTCAACATCGACGTGCCGTTTGTTGCCGTCGGCCCTCACCAACAACGTGGTCAACGGGGTTGGGTTCGTTGTGCTGGACCTGACGAATGCGCTGGCAGGCCCGCTGACCAACGGCCAGATGAAACTCGTAAACGGGGCTGGTGTTGTGGAATCCACGGTGGCCTATCGTCTGGGCGAGGACGGGCTTTCGTATGCCGCCCGGTCGAACGGTCCCTATCGCGCCGATGGCGACTACACGGGCTATGGCACTAATTTCACGTGGGGAGCCGATACGCCCACGGCGGGTTCCGTCAACCCTCAGCAGGGCTTCGAACAATCCGTTAGCACCGTGGTTGTGGTGACGAACAACAAGCCCTTCACGGCCTGTCGCGTGGCGACCTACTTCTCTCGCGGAACGGTCGCTACGACGCTGTACGCGAACGTGTCGGGCGTCACGACGAACAGTCGTCTGTCCGGGAATCACACGAGCACATCGAGTGTCCCGGCGACGGTCGATGGCCTGGCTTTTGGATTTGACTGCCCCACCGTGACAACCAACTTGACGATCGGTGTGACCAATCTGGTTGAGTTGAGCCTGAATGCGGGCGTGGCCAAGGATCCGTTCGCCCTGCCGAGCCTTGCCGGCTGGTGGCGAAAAGTGGGCGTTCCCCCTGGGCCGGATTGGACGGTCGTGGACGATGGCGGGGGCACAAACAACGGTATTTTGTCCGCAGATTTCCATGCCGTCTCTCTGGGTAATCTGTCGCGGCTGGAGGCGAGGAACAGTCTGGATAGCCGGAACAAGGGGGGGGTCACCGTCTCGGTCAAGGTCCGCAATGAGATGCCTGCCTCCAACCGTGTCGACAGGGTGTTCCCTGTCCTGTCGACCAATGCCATCTGGGGGGTGGGGGCGGCGCTCAACTTTCCTGTATTGATGACCCGGTATCCGTCTTACCCGGCCTTGAGTTGGGTATCCTACCGGGCCTTCCTGCCGGCGGGGAATCTTGACCTGAGCAGTTCCTGGTTCACCTTTTCGGCGGTGCCCGCGGGAGTCTCGCTGAAGTACATGTATCTGGATAATCTGTGCGTCGCTTTCCAGGACTCCGTGGCTGTTTCCAATCTCACGCTGCTCCCGGCCGTGCCGCGGGCGGGGACCAAGATCGGATGCCAATTGGCGTTGACGGCGGTGGGTGCCGCGGTCTCGAATGTGACGCCGGTGCTGTTCTATCGCGACGTGTCCACCAGCACGAACTGGAGTCAGACGAACCTGTTCCTGGCGGCGGGAGGCGTGAGCGAGACGCAATCGTTGAGCGGGACCACCAATCTGACCATGTTGGAGGCCAACTGGGTCGGACCCTTCGCCGAAGGCGCGCGCCTGGAGTACTACGTTCAGGTTGGGTACGAACCGGATGACGGCGATGTGGCGACGGGTCTCGACTATCGCTACTTCCCCGACAACAGTTCGATCGACACGAACACAGGGGCGAGCCTTGTGATTGGCGTCTATACAAACGGGGTGCTGAGTTCAACGGTCCAAGGCATCGGCGACGTGTGGTTCAACGAAATCCAGGCCAATCCCGAGGGCGCCGCAACCAATCACATGATTGAACTCGCCGGTAGAACGGGCACCGACATTGCGAACTGGAAGATCGAGGTGCGCAATCTGACCAATGGCGTGGTGGTGACCAACGTCATCCCGGGGGCGGCAAGCCTCACCAACGGCGTCACCAACGGCTATGCCTTCTATGTGCTGGGCGGCAGCAACATCACTCCCCGACAGCAGAGCCTGATCGCGGCGCTCCCACAGCACGGCGGACTGCGCTTGTACGACGCGCAGACTAACGTACGCTACGCCGTCTCGTACGACGCCGGTGGTGACAGTCTCGCGGGTTCCGTAGCTGGGTATGACTATCTCGGGAATGCAGGCGGCCAGATACTGGCGGCGGTGGGGGCGGGCAATCCCGCCAACACTCAGTTTGTGTGGCAGGTGGCTGGCACGAATACTCCCGACGCGGTCAACCCCGGTCAGGCGATGACTAACTTGCCTCCCGCGCCCAACCCGCCATCGCTGGCGTGGTCAAGTACGCCCAACAGCATGGTACTGAGTGCTCCCGGTGAGGTCGATTTGGACGCCCCGGTGACCTATTTCTTCCAATGCGGGAGCCAGACCAACGGATGGACGACGAACCTCTTCTTCGCCGTAACGGGACTGACGGAAAACACGGCCTATTCGCTCTCAGCTCAGAGTCGGGACGCGCTATCCAATGCAACGAGCGTGGCTACCGCAACCGTTTACACGCTGGTCAACTCGCCTTCAGCACCCGTGGTATCAGGGACGGCGACGAACGGGCTTTCCGTCAGCGTGACGATAACCCACCTTGGGGAGGCACTCTCGGCCGTGCGGCTGACGAACGTTGTTCTCGGACTCCTGGACTGGACCACCGCGAGCGCGACGAATGTGGTGTCTGAAGGCTTCCTGCCTAACCGGTCGTACGCGTTCCAGGCGCAAGGCCGCAACGGAGATGGGGTCGCAAACGATGTGTGGAGCGACCCCGGGATCGGGTACACGCTCGCGGCAACACCCACGGTGCCACCGGAGTTGGGTCAGGATGGCATTCACGTCTTCGTCTCATCCACGAACTTGCTGGCGGACAGCACGAATAACGTCGATGGAAACCCCACCAATACGAGCTACGCCGTCCTGGTGTGGACGCCGGGCAGTGTCACCAACTATCTCAACAGCACCAGTGGCGTGCCCCAGGCGTCGACGAATGCGGCAACCTGGGCTCCGGCTTCGGCGTGGGGCGGTCCGGCCGGCATTCTGGCTACCGTGGATACGCGCCTGACCAACTGGTTCGCGTTCATGGCGGAGAACGGCGATGGCGTCCCAACACCGGCCGGGCCATCCACGTCCATCGTCTTCCGGTTGGGCATCAACTTTGTGGCCGGGATGCCACAGCAGATCACAGACGGTAATGGCCTCATCACGGTCGATGCCGACGTGATGAATCCGTGGCTTGGCAGCAACATCTATGCGGGCCTGTGGTTCAGCACGAACGCGGGCGGAACCTGGGCGCTGGCCACGCTCACGAATGTTACCGCGGCATACGGGACTCCGGTATTGGGGAGCTTTTCGGTGAGCGGAGAGGTGTACCAGGTCGGCGACGTGGATACGCGTGGCGCCACGAACCTTGTCAGGGCGACCTGGAACGCGCGGGCGGATGTTGGCCCGAGTTGGGAAGGGACAAACTGGGTCACGTGGAGGGTGCGGGATCCCAATGGCGGCGACCCCGGCCACTCGACTGAACCGGGGCTTTGGGTCGACCTTCGGCGTCCCGATCTGACGTTGACGCCGTCGGTGGGGAGTCCGTTCAGCAACGCGAGTTTCACGGTGACGGCGGTGTTCACGGAAGCGGTCACCAATTTTGCAGGCCCGGACG
>CAZTAJ010000027.1:0-41795 GCA_964611575.1 uncultured Verrucomicrobiota bacterium | reverse complement strand
GGCAAGATCCCCGTGAGTAAGGGGTCACTGACGAGGGGGGGGGTGGATGACATGTAGGGCGTCCGCTTGCGGATCGCCGTCTTGTGCAAGGCGCGCCGACAAGCGGCGGCCCTACAAGATGCGGGACACCCCCTCGTCAGTGACCCATTACCCCCGTGATTTCCTTTCGCTTGCCTTCCCGGCGCAAGCGATATACATGTTACCCCCATGAATCCGCCTTCTCATGGGTGTCGTGACATCAGTCCCCACACACCCATTCTCCGGCAGGCGGCGGGCACCCTGAGAGACTTGCTGGAGTCCGGTAAGTATCACCCCGGCGACCGGCTGCCTTCGCATCGTCAACTCTCCAAGGATCTGTCCATCAGCTACGTGACGCTCCAGCGGGCGTTGGAGATCATGCGCAGCGAAGGGCGGATCGTCCGCCATCGGGGCTGCGGGACTTTCGTGGCCGGGGTCGAACAGAGGCGGGCGGCCGGCACAATCGCCGTGGTTACGCGCGCCTGGTTCGACCCGAACGTGAACAGCTTCGATTTTGCCCGCGCCCGGGCCGTTGTGGATGTTCTGGCCGATACGCGCGAGGCGTTTCACTTCTATCCCAACCAACCCCTGAACCAGCAGATCGGGGCTCACGACCAGACGGTAGACCCGCATTTGCTGAGCGACGCGGACCAGGGCGCCGTACGCGGGGTACTGGTGCTGGGTGAGATGTCGAGCAGCCATCCCGCGGCCTGGCGTCACCTGCGCCAGCATGGCGTGCCGGTGGTGGAGATGTCGTGGACCACGCGGCCGGGCACCCCGCGCGTCCTGTTGGACTATCCTCGACTGGCGACGGAGGCGGTGGAGTTTGTGCGCCGCGCGGGTCGGCCGACGGTGGGGTGGCTGGCCCACCGATTGGTGGAGCCGCCAGCGAGCGACCCGCTGCTGGAAGCGCTGCGCCGCGCGGTGCGCGCGCCCGGATTGACCAGCCGGCGCGGGTGGCAGCGGCAAATCGATGTGCTCAGCCCCCAGGGCGGGTATGACGGATTCCGGCAATTATGGGCGCAGCGAATGCGACCGTCGGCGTTGGTGATCGCTGACGATGTGGCGGCGGCAAGCGCGGCGCGGGCGATGGTGGAATTGGGGGTGGACGTACCGGGCGAACTGCTGGTCATCGCCCATGCGAATGTCGGTGCGACGTTGCACTATCCGCTGCCCTTCTGTCGAATTGGGATGGATGCCACCGCTGCGGTGCGGCAGGCATGGAACCTGTTAAGCGAAATGATGCGCGATCCGGCCCTACCGCCGCGCGAGGTGCTCGTCGCTCCGCAATGGATCGACGAGGGGGAGCGGAAGGATGCAGGTGTCGGGTGTCAGGTTTCAGGAAGAACGGCGGAGTCCGCTGTGTCTCAGCATTCAACGTAGCCGAAGGGAGCGGGTCATGGAAGCCGGCTCTACCTGTCGTTAGTCATGTGTGTCATTGTGCCAATTGAACTCCCTGTTTGACCCGAAGGCGCAGCCCAGCGTCGGACAGGACGGTCTTGAATGGGATGCCGGAGCCACCTACGCCACCCGAGTATCCGGAGACTATTGGGACATGGAGTTGGGCATAACGCGACCGGCGGCGTCTTTGAGGTCAAGAACGTGTTCCTGGGTGCGCACGACTTCAAGCTATTCGTCATTGAGAGGAGCTAACCCATGAGCGCAGCGGCAGAGCGGCTGGTCAGGGGATTTCAATGGGACCTCGGCCGCCAGATGGAGCGGGTCGACTTCATGCTGGACCAGATTCCGCGGTATGCGGACTGGGGGTATGACCAGGTGTATCTCTACCTGGAGGATGCCTTCGACTTTCCTTCCGTTCCCGGTGTGGGGCGGAAGGGGGCTTTGACGCCGCGGCAGATGGAAACGCTGACGCGCGCGGCCGACCGTTACGGGATGAAGGTGGTGCCCGTGGTGCCCCTCCTGGGGCATGCGGCCTATCTGATGAAGACGCCGCGTCTCAGGCAGCTTGCCGAGAAACGCGACGCCAGCGGCAATCCCCTGCAGTGCGGGCAGATTTGCCCGTTGCATGCGGATACGGTGGCGGTGGCCAGGAAACTGCTGCGTGACGTTGCGCCCTATTGCACGGCGGGAATCGCACATGTTGGCCTGGATGAGTCGTTTGAGATCGGGAGCTGTCCCCAATGTCGCGAAGAAGTGAAGCGCATCGGGTTGGCCCGCCATTTCGCCAATCACATCCGGCGCCTGCATGACGCGTGTCGGGGGTTGGGACTGCGCATGGGGATGTGGGGCGACATGCTGTATTACATGCTGGATGCCATCCCGCTCCTGCCCAAGGACATCGTAGTGTATGACTGGTATTACTATCCTTTCCGTCGGCTGCCCAAGGTTGAGCTCTACAACTTTGCGGAAGTGGACTTGACCGGACGCCTCGGGGCTGCGGGGATCGATGTGTACGGCTGTCCCAACAGCGGTCCCTTCAGCCGGGAACCGATCACGCCTTTCAAGGATCGCCTGAGAAATGTCATCTCCTGGTGGGATTACGCGCACCGGAAGAACGCCAAAGGCTTCATGGTTTCATCCTGGTGCGCCACGCGGACGTCGCCGGAACTGAACACGCTGGTGGATGCCGCAGCGGCGAGTCTCTGGTTGAATCCGGGCGTGATTGAGCCACAGCGCCTGTTGGAGCAGGGGATCCGCCGGGTGTGGGGCCCCCGCCCGTTATCGGTCGCCAGACTGGTGGGAAGTGTCGAGAAGTACCAGTACACGGGATACTATCGCTGGCAGACTTACGACAACTGGCGTGCCCTGGCCAACGGCGATTCCGCGGCGCCGTTCCGGCGTGAGGAGCAGCACTTCCGGAATCTGGTGCAACGCGCCGGAACCGAACGGACGTCGGTGCCGTTCGTCAACATGCTCGCCATTCGCCACTATGTGGCACGGAAGGATTTGTTTCTCAGCGAAAGTTCTGAGCAGATCTTTCGCGCGCGGCGCCTGGTGGCACGGAAGCAACTCGCAGCGGCGCGCGCCTGTTTGCGAGAGATTCAGACGGATTCCACCTCCCTTGCCAAGGCAAACCGCCAGGCATCGGTTGCCACACAACGGGTGTGGCGGCGCACCAGGCCGATGTCTGAAGCGAATCCCACCGAGCAGATGCTGCTGACGGACCGGCGGAAGCTGGCGGAACTGGGCCGATTCCTGAAGCAGGCGAAGGCGGATCCGTCGATGCTCCGGCAGGCCAATCCATTGACAGGGCAGTGGCACCTACTTTTCTGGGTTCGCACGACTGAGCCGGCGCTGCAGGGGACGGTCGTTCAAATACCCGATGGGAAGGGCGGCTGGAAGGGGATTCACACGCTTTGGTCATTGGAGTTCACGGCCGAAGCCGGCAACGCCAAGGCCGATTTCAGGCGTCACCATTCGGTGGCCGTTGAATGGGATGGGCGTCAGGCGCTTGAACTACGGTTCGGGGTCCGTGGCTTTGGCCGTCTTGAGATGTATGCGGCGGAGTTGACGGATGGCGTCCAAACCCTCCTTCCTCGACAGGTTGTCCTGGGGGGCGGGGCTGTGTCCAATGTCCGGGGGCTGCAGCGGAAGACCCAGCCCCATGCGCGGTTTGGGTTGCGGGCTCCTCGCAAGGGATTCCCGCCCCTGGATTGGAGTGCCGACCAGGCCTGGGCGAGCGTGGTGTTCGGACCGATTGCCAAAATGAACCTTAAGTGATGAAGGGTGGTGACTATGCCGGAACGTGTCTCTCATACCATGGACTACAGCGCGGTTCGCGGATTCAACTACCAACCGAGCTATGGGAGTTCGGGCTTCGAGCTGTGGCGTCAGTTCGACGAGGCTGCCATTCGTCGCGAGGTGGGCTGCGGGAAGACATTCTTTCCGAAGACCAATGCCGTGCGCCTCTGGCTTTCGTGGGAGGCGTTCATTCGCGAGCCGGAGGTGTTTGCGGGGAACTTCGAAGCCGCCTTGACGGTGTTCGAGGCGCATGGGCTGCGCGTCATGCCCGTGCTCTTTAATCGCTGGCACGATAATGTGCTCGATTACGGGGGGATTTACATCGACCACTTTCTGCCCGGGAATTGGTCCTACCGGGAGGATCAATTTGACGCGTATGTGCAGAGGATCGTGGGTGGACACCGGGACGATCCGCGGATCTTCGCCTGGGATTTGTGCAACGAGCCGTGCCCCTGGAAGCTGAATGCCGCGGAGCACGCCGTCCTGATTCAGGCCGAGTACCGCTGGCTGGAGCGGATCCATCGTCTGTGCAAAGAGGCGGGCGCAACGGCGCCCTTGACCGTCGGCACGCATCCCTGGCTGGAGCAGCTTGAGCATTGGGAACCGCTCAGCGACCTGCTGTCCATTCATCCTTATGCCCTCGCCAGTTGGAGCCCGCCGGAGACTTTCGAGCCGTTCCTCGATGCGAGTGTGGCCTTTGCTACGGCGAAGAAGAAGCCGTTGATCGCCACGGAGACCTGCTGGGGTGATTTCGATGATCGAAAGCGCGCCGACATTGTCCGTTACACGCTCGGCCAGCTCAAACAGCACCGAATCGGTTGGTTGGCGTACATCATGCACCACAGTTTGATCGCGGACGCGCACCGGCCTGAGTTTGGCCCGCTGAATCCGGGGATCGGCAACCTCGCCTTCATCGAAGCCGACGGGACGCTCCGTCCGGGGCATGAGGTATTCAATG
The DNA here is from genome assembly GCA_964611575.1 of uncultured Verrucomicrobiota bacterium. GTDB lineage: Bacteria > Verrucomicrobiota > Kiritimatiellia > CAIKKV01 > CAITUY01 > CAITUY01. The sequence goes on along the minus strand of CAZTAJ010000027.1, from coordinate 37,117 downwards.
AGTTCTGAGGGAGTCTCCTTCGCCGACGTCCGCGGATTCAACTACCAGCCGAGCTACGCGGCGACGGGTTTGGAGATATGGGGATTGAGATTCGATGCGGGCCGGATCGAGCGCGAGATCGGGTTGTGCAAACGCTATTTCCCGCGTACCAATCTGTTGCGGCTCTGGTTGTCGTTTGACGCGTATTGCCACGACCGCCAGGCGTTCGCCGGGAACTTCGCCACCGTGTTGGATGCGGTGGGTCGCCACGGACTGCAGGCGATGCCCTGCCTGTTCAATAACTGGCACAGTGTGCCCGATTTCGGCGGCGTGGCCGCGGAGATGATCGGTTACTGGAATCATCCGGATCGTTGTCAGGTGTTCACGCGATATCTCGACGATGTCGTCGGTCCGCATGCAAACGATCCGCGGGTGCGTCTCTGGGACCTCTGCAACGAACCCTTTAACAGCGGATGCCCTGAAGTCTTTCAGCCCTGGCTGAAACGGTTGCATGGGCATTGCCGCCAGCTTGGGGTGGCAGCCCCCATCACGGTGGGGGTTCCCGCGCATGTGCAGCCGCTGGAACGGGTTGAGCCCTTCTGCGATGTGCTGACGCCTCACTGCTACTTCACCGGGAGAGTGATGACCGAAGACGTGGCGGCGTTTGACGCCCAGATGGATGCGGTGCAACGCTTCGCCCAACGGGTCGGCAAGCCGGTATTCGCGGGTGAAACGGGGTGGGGCGCCCTGAATGATGCGGAACGAGTCGGATCTCTGCGGGTGGAATTGCGGACATTGACCGAGCGGCATATGGGATTCTGCATCCACATGCTGCACCACAGTCTGGTCGGCGACGGCCATCGGCCGGAGTATGGCGTGGTAAGCGGAGCCGGGTTCATGGGGTGCATCGAGGCCGATGGGGCCTTGCGTGCAGGGCACGAGATGATCAACGAGTTCTAGATACCGGAACAGAGGGACCATCGATGACGTATATGCATGCGGACATGAGATGCGGACTGAGGCTGGGACTGGGACTTCTTCTCGCGGCCTTGGCGTCCACGGCCCAGGCAGACGAGGTTAAGCTCTCGGCGTTGCCGAAGTTGCGAAATGGCGTGACGGCGTATCCGCCGCCGTTCCTGGCCGTCGCGCGCACGCCGGAGCCCATCGCTCCGGTCCCTCATCCGATGCACATCCAGATTGACCTGGGCTGTCTGGCCGGTTATTCCGGTTTTGTCGATGCGTCCACGGGACAGGTGGGTTTCCCCGGATAGTCAGGATTACTGGGGCATGCGGCGTGGTCCCTTCAAAGTCGGCACAATGAAGTCGAACATCGCCCAGGCGGTGCTGGCGACGAAAGAGGGGAAGTAGGCGGCGGCCCTGGGGGATGCCAAGGCTGAAGCGGTTTAGGCTGTAGGTCAATGCGAACAAACGCGGAAGCGATGAATCGTGAATGCCGTTAAGCGTAAGTGGATTTCCTACAGTCTACAGCCTATAGCCTACAGTCTCGGCGGCCCCATGGGCCGCCAGTGAAATTGTTTCAGTAGTGACGTATCAGTGGATCAGGGTTGCCCCTGGTCGGCAAGGTTTAACCGGACCGAGAAAGGACTGCTGACAGATGACTCGACCGATCTACACACATTGGAAAGCCGCCCCCGAGGGGTCGGAGGGTGTTTGCGACACGATGACCAGCTACCCCGGTGTTCCGGTCCGGCTTGATCTGGAGCGAAGTGTCGGCAAACACTCGCTTGTTTATGAGGGGCCCGCCACTCATTGGGCGGAAGGTCTTCCCCTGGGAAATGGAGATGTCGCCGCGATGGTCCACCAACCGGGTGATGTCCTCCGTTGGAGCCTCACCAAGTCGGACATCCGGGATCTGCGCCACCCGGTCATCCCGTTTCATCGACATGAGGAGTGGCTCAAAGTCGACGCGGAACACCGCACCCTCGACATCGACTGGATGAACGAGGAGGAGTGGGAGTACAAACGGAACTGCAACTTCCCGTGCTTCCTCCCGGCAGGCAGTGTGTCGCTCAGCCGCCCGAACCGTGAGCCCTTCACGGTCGAACGCCAGACGTTGGACCTCTATAAGGCCTTGCACAGTCTGTCCCTTTCCGGGGGTGTGTCGGCCGAGAGTTTCGTTTTTTACGGCGCGAACGTCCTGGCCATCAGGATCAAGGGACTGAAGGGCGCCACGCTGGTCGCCTCCCTTTCGCCGGAAGGGATCCCGCCTGATGTCGGTGCGGGGACGGACGATACGACACCCGAGGCGAAGATGCGCCGCGAGGAGTTCCGGGAGATCGGATTCCTCTGGACGGAGAAGTCGGGCGAGATGAAGGTGGATTATGTCGACGGACACCGTGCCTTCACCTTGCTACAGGTGCAAGGCGGTGTGTTCACGAATACATCCGCAGCCGGACACGGGACTGTCGAACTCGCCATACAGGAGGATGAACTGGTTCTTCTGCTGACGATCACCACCGGGCGTGAGGGCGCCTATCTCAAACGGCGCGCCGAACATAATCTCGGCGGGGCCTGGCAGCGTGGATTCACCCGTTTGCTCAACGATCATAGGGTCTACTGGCATGAGCGGTGGTCCCGCAGTTCCATCTGTCTGCCGGAGCCCGACAGGATTCTGGAGTCCCTCTGGCATTTCGCTGTCTACACCATGGTCTCCTCCAGCCGGAGTTCGTACCCGGTTCCCCTCATGTCGGCCTGGAACGCCCAACTGCTACAGCCCTATCACGGTGACTACCATAACAACATCAACTCCCAGATGTGCTACTGGCCGGTGTTCGCGGCGAATCATGCCGACCTTGCCAGGAGTTATGTCTCGCACTTCTGGTCGGTCATGCCGGAGATGGAAGCGGAAACCCGGCGTATCTGGGGGATGCCCGGGATAAGGATCCCGTTCGCAAGCGCGGGGAAAGGCTATGACTTCTGGGGGGTGGGCTACTGGAAGTATGAGCTGTTCGTTTCCGGTTGGACGGCGCAAATCGCCTGGTGGCACTATGAGGCCACTCTCGACAAGCAGTTCCTCGGGAGTTGCGGCTACCCGCTGATGAAGGCGGTGGCGGATTTCTATTTCGCTTATCTCCGGAAGGATGCGGAGACGGGGAAACTTTCGCTGCCGTTTTCGAAGCTCTGTGAGGACACCGTCTTCAACGCCTCGGGCGATCAGAAGTTCGTGAAGAATTGCGGATTGGATCTCGCGGCGATTCACAGCCATCTGCGCGACACGGCCAAAGCGGCGGCCGTGTTGGGGCTCGACGCCGATCGGACAATGTTCGAGAACGCCGTCGCCGAGTTGGCCCCCCTGCCTGTGGAGGATGGGGAATTCACCATGGCGCATGGATTGGCCAGGAATCTACCGATTTCGCATCCGGTGCTCATTGCGGCCATCCATCCCTCCGCGCTGGTGACGGCGCTGGGCCCCGCCGGGCTGTTGCCCATTGCCCGGAAGACGCTTAAGAACCTCTGGCGGTGCAGTTCCCGTATCACCAAGGGAGGCTCCGCCGGTCGCCTTCATTGGAACGATGACCTCTCGATGGGTTGGATCGGCGCCGCACGGTCATGGATGGCTGACGGCGATGGCGCGCGCGACGCCATCCTGAACGGGTGGGTTGCAGGATGCCTGAAGACCAACGGATTCCTGTCCTGCCAGGCGCGACGACCTGAAGAGCGGGCGCGCGTGGAATGGATGCAGAATCAGCTCTGCGGACTGGCCCATGTGGTCAACGAGATGCTGCTTCAGAGCCATTCGGGAGTTATTCAGGTCTTCCCCGCGGCACCTGCGGAATGGAACGACGCCAGCTTCGTGCGTCTCCGTGCGACCGGGGCCTTCCTGGTCTCCGCCGCGCGGAAGGGCGGTGAAACCCTGTGGATTGCCGTGGAGAGCGACAAGGGCGGACGCGCCACGATCCTGAATCCGTGGCCGTCGCGGAAGAAGGCGTTCATGCAGACGCGGAGTCCGCAGGTCGGGGGTGCGCCCAAGGAGATCGAAATGGACTCCAATGGCCTGCTCGATATCGACCTGGCCGCCGGAGAGACCATCCTGCTGACCCCGGATGGACGTGAGCCGGTGGGGATAGTTCCTGGTTCAGACGCACCGGGCGAGGGCCCGTGGAGCATTGAATTGCCGGCGCTGGCCACCGTTGCCGGCGAGCCGGAAACGTGGATCTCATGGTGGGGGAAGCCGAAGGCAGCGAAAGGCGTCGGCGGGTCCTGAACCGTGGCTCATTCAGCAGCACGCAAAACCGACTATCAAGCAACGTGTTACACGATAAGGCGCTCTCTCCGATATCGAATAGGCCAGGATTCACCACACGCTTCGCTTGAGACACGGGGGCACGGAGAGGAAATGCGCACGGAGAATAGCTCTGCCTGCGCCTCGGAACCCAAGTGTTGAACGAATTTCCCATAGGGCAGGAACCCTGTGAAAGCGGGTCAGGATCACATCCAGGCTCAGGCCCTATGAGAAATTCGTTCAACGTCTTCGCGGGAGTGAGAAAGAGGCTGGTGAGGATGAGGTCTTCTCCGTGTCAACTTCTCCGTGGCTCATTTTCCTCCAGCCCGCCCGCCGTAGCCTTGGCGAAGGGGGGCGGAGCGGGTGGTGAATCTTCTTCCTGTGACGTTCGTGAATAGGCCACGGGTCCTGAAGCGTGTGATTCAGCTACCATGATTCATTTGCCGCTTGCATGGCCTCCTGAGGTGTTATACATATACAAACGTCATGTCTCAGCACCCTGAGCGATGCCGCAAGCCCGGTTCAGACACGCCAGTCCTGTCACAGGCAGTGGCTACCCTGAGGGCGCTGCTGGAGTCCGGACGATACCAGCCGGGTGACCGGTTACCTCCGCATCACCAACTCGCGGAGTCCCTCTCGATTAACCATGTCACCCTGCAACAGGCCATGGAGGTGATGCGGAACGAGGAACGGATCGTACGGCACCGGGGTTGCGGCACGTTTGTGGCGGAGACCGGGCGGAGACCTGCGGTGGGCACGATTGCGGTGGTAACGCGCGCCTGGTTCGACCCCAACCTGAACGGCTTCGACTTTGCCTGCGCTCGGGCCGTGGTGGATGTCCTGGCGGATACGCGCGAGGCCTTTCACTTCTATCCCAACCAACCCCTGAACCAACAGATCGGGTCCGCCGCGCAGACGGTGGATCCGCATTTGTTGAACGATGCGGATCAAGGCTCAGTGCGCGGGGTGCTGGTGCTGGGCGAGATTTCGCTTAGCCATCCGGCCGCGTATCGCCACCTGCGCCGGCACGCCATACCGGTGGTGGAAATGTCGTGGAGCGCGTTGCCGGGCGGGTCGCGCGCCCTGCTTGACTATCCGCGCCTGGCGGCGGACGCGATGGCATTCGTCCGCCGCGAGGGCCGGGCGACGGTGGGGTGGTTGGGCACCCGGTTGGCGGGACCGACGCCGGCGAGCGATCCCCTGTGGCGGGCGCTCCGTTCGGGGGTGAACGCATCCGGACTGTCGAGCCGCCGTGAGTGGCAGCGGGAAATCTTGCCAAGCCAGCAGGGCGGTTACGAGGGATTCATGCAACTATGGAAGGGACGCCAGCGGCCCCAGGCGTTGGTTGTCACCGACGATGTGGCGGCGGCGGGTGTTGCGCGGGCCATGGTGGAATTGGGTGTGGAGGCGCCGCGCGAACTGCTGGTTGTTGCGCATGCCAATGTCGGTGCGCCACTGCACTACCCGTTGCCCTTCTGTCGGATCGGGATGGACGCCACCGCGGCGGTCCGCCAGGCGTGGGAGTTATTGAATGAAGCGATCCGGGATCCCGGCCAGCCGCCGCGCGAGGTGTTGGTCGCTCCGCAGTGGCTGGAGAGAGGCGAGGGGGATGCCCGCCTCTGGAGGGCGACGGCACGGTCTTTCGTAGGGCCTTCGCTTGTCGAAGGCCGTTGTGCAAGAGGCGCGCCGACAAGCGGCGGCCCTACCTGTCACAGTAGGCGTGGGGGAACGTAAACAAGGGAAGGAGTCGTATCATGCAAGTGAGTAATGGGTTAGTGGCTGTTCAGGTCTTGGGGTGGAGAGGCAAGATCGTTGGCTTGCTCCTGGCTTGGCTCGCGCTGGGCGGCGGCACCGCCATGGCAACCAACTATGTTTGGAAAGCCGGTCTTGACGGCAATTGGACGGCTACTGGCGCCTCAAGCATCTGGCAGGGCGACCCGGCTGCGTACCCTGCCTTTGGCGACACGGTCAGGATCGCCACTTTAACAAATCAGCCGCACCATTACCCCGCTCTCTCGGCAGGCGCGGGATGGGGCGCCAGCACGATTACGCTCATCAGCACCAATACGGCTCTGTGGCACCGATATCTCAACTTCAACGCGGCTGGCTATGTGGATACGTTGATCGTCAGCAATACGATTGCGGATGGTAGCGGTGGATTCAGTGCTGGGGGTGCGGGTGTCGTACTCACGTTGCGAGAATACAGCGACGTTGGACCGATCCACATTTCCTACCGTGCCAATCCGAACGATTCGTTGGTATTTACCAATAGCGCGGTCATCACCTATGGCGTGACAGTGACCAACACCCTCGCTTCCGGGTATAATTTCAATGGGGCGACCAGCGTCGAGTTGCGGAAGAACACCGCCACCGCCGCCGTTCAGTGCGAAGTCATTCAGAACGTGTACAATGGCAACTCGGCCGTCACGTACTACTTCGGGCGGCCCGATAATAACGATCAAAACTGGACGGTCACCACGGGCAGTCATCCGCTGATTGTGGCGCAGCAAAAGGGGGGAATGCGCGTCGCCGGCACGGGCAACGTGACGATGCCGGATGTTGATCTCGAGTTCTGGCTCAACCAGAGCATGCACGCAGGGTTACTTTCGGGTACTCACTGGAACGCCCTCAATTCCACACCAGCCTACGTCGGCACCGTCAGCGCCCACAGTCTCAAGATTGACGGCACAGCCATCGATGCGGCGCGCTCCTTTGTCCTGGGCGGGCGCCTTCTGCTCGGCGGTCAGGGCGGCTTGCAGGCCGGTGGCGCCGGCAATGGCCACGCCGTGTACGTCAATGTCGGCAACAACGCCAACAACCTGACGTTCCGGCTCACGACCGTCGATCCGAATGCCGGAAAACTGGAGATCAGCCCAGCGGGCGGCGATGTGTACCTCACCAGCACGGGCGCCGGCAAGGCGATCCTGAACATCAACGTCAAAAACGCCGACGCCACCAACAAGGCGACGATCATCGCCAACACGATCAACCTTGCCGCCACCAATGCCTTGATTTCCGACATCAACCTCAACGGGGTGGCCAACACGAAAGGCGGCACGATCGAGTTTCGCGGCGACTTCATCAGTCAGTCCATCGATACCAACGCGTTTCGCCTGGACCGTTCTACACTGCGCACCATCGCCGGCACCACGAATGCGGTGCAGTACTGGGAATGCATGAGCCAGGACAACGGTGCGACCGTCGATCCCAGCACGAACAACTTTGCGCTCGGGATGTTGGTGCTTGGGCAGAACAGCACAGGTTTGACGATGAAGGCGGACCTGGTGCTGCGCGACCAGTCTGACAACAACAGGGTGGATGCAGGCGCGGAGGCTGTCTATGTGACGAACCTGACGATGTATGCCAGTTCCGTTCTGTACCTTAACGGGTTCAATCTCTACCACAAGAACAGCGGGACCTGGCAGAAGGCGTCCCCGGGTCTGTTCCCCGACGGTGACGGCACCGGCCGGATCGGCAGTAGTTGGCCAGCCATGGACAAAGGGACCGTAATCTCAGTGCGCTAGGACCCTCCCGCTTGGGAAGCCTGCTGCGGATGATTGAGGATTATTGAGTCTTGCACAAATAAGTTACTGAGGGACGACAGGTAGGGCCGGGTTTATCCCGGCCATGCGCATGGCCGGGATAAACCCGGCCCTACCCGTCAATCGTTACGCACTTCTGCAAGACTCAATAGGTTTGGGCCTTCGTGGAGTTCTACGATCAAAAGGAAAAAAGGCATGAAAGAAACGACGAGCATGAGGCATGGGTTGGCGATGGGGTTGGTTTTGATGGCGCTGGTGGGAGGGACGTTGAACGGGCGGGCAGGGGAGGCGGCCGATAAACCGATCCTCCGCATTCCGAAAATGACCGCGCCGCCAACGGTTGACGGCAAGATCGATGAAAAGGAATGGGCCGGCGCCAGCGCCATGACCGGGTTCACCTCGGCAGGCAAGCTCGATCAGTACCCCGCTGATATGCGGGCGGTCTGGTATCTGGGCTACGACGACACCTGCCTCTACCTGGCCATGCACCTGCCGATCCCCAAGGGGGTCACGCCGAACGCGCAGACCAAGAGCGTCGAGGATATGGACAACGAAAACGCGATCCTGTTCGGAGACCACGTGGAGATCCAAATCACGCCGCACAGCGCGCAGCGGGCCATGCAGGTCGGCTTCGGTTTCTATAAGTTCATCGTCAACCCGTTCGATATTTACTCGGACTGGTGGCACATGTGCGACGAACCGGGCAGCGAATCGGCCTGGGGGCCGGGCACGCGGGTCAAGTCCACCTTCGACCTCGGCAACTGGTGGCTCGAGATGGCGATCCCGATCGCCAGCACGATGAAAAGTCCCGACGGCGGATTGATCAAGAAGACTGACGGGCTCGAGTTGCTTGTGCAACTGGTCAACGCCGGCTCGTGTGGCGGCTACTCGTTTGGCGGCTGGGTACCCGCGAGCTGGCTCGAGTGGGACCGCTTCTACAAGGTCATCCTCGACCCGCAGGCGCCCGTCATGCAGTTCCTCGAAACCGGCGACCTGGTGGAGGGCAAGCTCGACGCCCAGGTGCGCCTGCGCGGCGCGGCGGGTCAGGCGGCCACCGTGGCGCTCGACGTGCTCGATATTGACGGCAAGCCGGTGTTCCATGACGCGAAGACCCTGGCGCTCAAGTCCGGGGAGTGGAGCCCGGCCACGTTCCAGCAGGCGGCGCTCGACGTGCCGCCTTTCATTGATACGCACGGCACCGCCCATTCCGGCAAACGCAACCTTGCCCGACTGCGCGTCGAGGCCGACGGCAAGGTGATCTACACCGCCGACATGCCGTTCACCAGGCATACGCCCGAGCGCCGGGCGGCCACCTACGGCGAATACGTCACCAGTCTGCCCAAGGGTGACTACAAGACAAAGATCGCCTACATCGCCCGCAAAGGCACGTTCCGGGTGATGGTGGACACCGACGTTCTGGGCAACATCCCCCAGGCCGTGCGCGACGCGAAGGAGTTCCGCCTGCGCATCGCGCCGGAGAAGGGCGGCAAAGCCGTGCTCGACAGGAAACTGCCGATCGTTGCCGGCGTCGGCTCGCATTTGCTCGATCTCGGCCCGATCGAGGGCGTCTTCGCCGTCACGATTGACCTGCTCGACGCCGGGGGCAAGGCGGTTTCCACCCGCACGCACAGCTTCGCCCGCGTCAAGCACGAGTGGGAGAACAGTACTATCGGCGAGGAGCGCGCGGTCATCCCGCCCTTCCGGCCCATCGAGTTCGGCGACAACACCCTTAAGACCCGCTGGTCCAGTTTCACGGTTGCGCCCGGCGGCCTGTGGCAGGGCGTGACCGCCTTCAACCGCGGCATCCTGGCCGCGCCGATGCGGATCGAAGGCGCGGCGGACGGCAAGGAACTCGCCTGGGAGGGGAAAGCGGTCAAGATCGAGCGCGGCGCGGGCCGCGCCTTCCCGCCCGAGTTCGATCAATTTGCGTTTCTCTCGCGCGACTGCCCCAAGATACCGTTCGAGAAGTTGCCGGAAACCGACGGTTATGAAGCGAACATCACGGGCCAGGGCGCGCTGGGCCCCGTGGCCGTGGATATCAAGGCGACGATGGACTACGACGGCTATACCCGCTTCCTGTTGACCTACGCGCCGGCCGCCGGGATGCCGGTCAAGCTCGACCGGCTTGAAGTCGTGCTCGATCTGTTCCCCGGTATCAACGGCATGAGCATGGCCCGCGAAAGCATTCCGCACGCGTTGACCCTGCCGGCCGACCGGCGGGGGGTGCAGTGGGAGAGTGCCTCGTACAAGACCAAATCGCCCGCTTTCCGCGGCAACTTCGTGCCGCTGCTGCATTTGGGCGACGGCACCCACGGTCTGCAATTCATCGCCGCCAGCGACGAGGGCTGGCTGCTGAACGACGACGTCTCCTGCATGAAGGTTGAGCGGCACGACAAGACCGTGCGGCTGCGCCTGCTCCTGGTCAACGCGCCCGCCACGCTGGACAAGGCGCGGACGGTGGACTTTGTGCTGCGTCCCCTGCCGGTCAAGGACGCGCCCCAGGGCTACCGTCACTTCATCTGGGGCGGCCCGAATCGCGACTACGTCCACCACTCCTTCGGCTGGCGCAAGTACGGCACCGGCGCCGACAACTGGTATCTGCCCAGCGATGAGGAGTACGGCAAGCTGGGCGAACTGATCCGGGCCGGCAAGTCCGGCGGCGGCGGCAAACTGGCCTGGACCGCGCCGGTCATGATGTACAGCTCGTTCCCCGCCGTCGGTTCGCCGCTGCCCGACTGCGATTCCTTCCGCGGTCAGTGGTTCAAGAACAGCGAATACAAGGACCGCGGCGCCGTTGAGGGCGACGGTAAGTACAAGAGCCCGACAGGGCATCCCTATGACAAGCCGGAATGCTTCACCGAATCGCGCCCCTGGGGCTGGGACGAGGACCTGCGCGACAACTACATGTGGTTCCACCGCAAGCTGGTCGCCCTGACGGAAAGCAACGGCACCTACTGGGACAACTCCGAGATCACCCATTTTCTCAATCTCGACGCCGGCGAGTACGGCTACCTCCGCGACGATGGCAAGCCGCAGCCAACCAACGACAGCTATCACAAACGGTGGTTGCAGAAGCGGCTCTACACCATGGGCTGGCTGGAAGGCAAACCGCCGCTGTACAACAGCAAGTTCGCCTGGAACGCGCCGTTCGCCGACATCAACAATGCCGTCGAGGGCCACTGGTATATCTACACTGAGGACGGCACCTGGTTCGACAACTTCGAAAAAACGCTGTCCATTCTGCGTTTCTTCCGCTCGAGCCACCACCTGCCGACGACCATCGGCGCCTCGGATCATCGTCAGCAGTTCGACACAACCGCCAAGCGCAGCTACCTGACGCTGGCCATCCTCCACGACCTGGGGATCATCCAGGTGGACCGCGAGCGCAGCGAGCTGCTGCGCCGGATAGACGACGAGATCGGGTTCCTGGACAAGACGCGCCAGGCGGAGTTCATTCCCTACTGGAGTCCGAACAACCCGGTCTCGTTCGTCCGCTGGAGTGGTCAGCGCGGCCAGGAGACCTGGTCGACGTGGCAGCCCGAGGGCGTGTTCGTCTCGATGTTCCGGTCGCAGACCCTGAAAGGCAAGGCCATGCTCTGGTTCGTCAATGCCAACAACGAATCCGTGACCACCGGGCTGCGCATGAACCCGCGGGCGGTCACCGGACGCAGCAGGACGGAGACCGTCTTTCGCGACCTTGAGACCGGCTCCCAGTTGAACAAGGCACTTCCCGCCGCAGTCGTCGCGGAGCAGGACAAGGAGATGTTGTGGTCGAACATCGTGCTGCCGCCCAAGACCTTCATCGCCCTGATCGCTGAGCCGGGCATTGACGACATGGGGAAGGTGTGGCGGCCCTGGCCGTGAGGCGGCAGGTAGAGCCAGGGCTACGCCTGCCCGCCTTTGGAGGGAACTGGCTCGGGGGATCCGGATGATTGAGGTTCAGGTTTGGGCCTTTGTGGAGTTCTACGATCAAAAGGAAAAACGGCATGAAAGAAACGACGAGCATGAAGCATGGGCTGGCGATGGGGTTGGTTGTGATGGCGCTGGCGGCTTGGGCGTCGAACGCATGGGCAGGGGAGGCGGCCGGTAAACCGGTTCTGCGCATTCCGAAGATGGCCGCGCCGCCGGCGATTGACGGCAAGATCGGGGACGACGAGTGGGCCGGCGCCGCGAAGGTGACGGGCTTCATCTCGCTCAGCGCGACCGACCAGTATCCCGCCGACATGCGTGGAACCTGGCATCTGGGCTACGACGACACCTGTCTCTACCTCGCCATGCACCTGCCGGTCCCCAAGGGGATTACGCTGAACGCGCAGACCAAGGACCCGGCCGACTGCGACAATGAGAACTCGATTTTGTTCGGTGACCACGTCGAAATCCAGATCACTCCGCACACGGCCCAGCGCGCCATGCAGATGGGCTTCGGATTCTACAAGTTCATCGTCAACCCGTTCGACGTTTATTCCGACTGGTGGCACAACTGCGACCGGCCTGGCGACGAGCGCTGCTGGGGGCCGGGCACGAAGGTCAAGTCCACTTTCGATCTCAGCAACTGGTGGCTGGAGATGGCCATCCCCATCGTCGGCACGATGAAAGGTCCCGACGGCGGCATGGTCAAGAAGACCGACGGCCTGGAACTGATCATGCAGTTGGTGAACACCGGTTCCTGCGGCGGCTACTCGTTCGGCGGCTGGGTGCCGGCCTCCTGGCTCGAGTGGGACCGGTTCTACAAGATCATCCTCGACCCGGCGGCGCCAGTCATGCAGTTCACCGAGACCGGCGACCTGGTCGACGGCAAACTGGATACGCTGGTGCGCATGCGCGGCCAGGCCGGCCAGGCCGCCACGGTCACCCTCGAAGTGCTGGACATCGACGGCAAGTCCATCTTCAAAGGCGCAAAGAACCTGTCGCTGAAGCCCGGCGAATGGAGCCCGGCATCCTTCCAGCAGGCAGCACTGGCGGTGCCGGCCTGGAGCGAGGAGCTGGAGAAGACCCGCAAGCGCAACCGACTGGTGTTGCGTGTGGAATCGGACGGCAAGACGATCTACACGGCCGATTTGCCGTTCGTCAAACACACCCCTGAATGGACAGGCAAGACCTACGGCGAGTATGTCGGCGCGCTGCCCAAGGGAGATTATAAAACCCAAATCGCCTACATCCCCCGCAACGGGAAGCTTCGCGTGGTGGTGGACACCGACGTGATCGGCAACATCCCGCAGGCGATACGCGATGCCCGCGAGTTCCGCCTGCGCATCGCGCCGGAAAAGGGCGGCAAGGCTGTTCTCGACAGGAAACTGCCGATCGTCAAAGGCGTCGGCTCGCACCTGCTCAAACTCGGGCCGCTGGAGGGCGCCTATGCCGTGACCCTCGACCTGCTGGACGACAAGGGCGGCGTGCTCTCGACCCGGAAGCACACGTTTGCGCGGGTCAAGCACGAGTGGGAAGGCAACGCCATCGGTGAGGAGCGGGCGGTCATTCCGCCGTTCCGGCCCATCGAGTTCGCCGACGAAACGCTCAAAACCCGCTGGACGCAGTTCAAAATCGGGAAGGGCGGACTGTGGGATGCCGTACAGCCATTCGACCACCCGTTGCTGACCGCTCCGATGCGCATCGAGGCGGCCGTGGCCGGCAAGGAGATCAAGTGGACGGGCGAATCCGTCAGCATCGCGAAAGGCCCCGGGCGCGCCTTCCCTGCCGATTACGACCAGTATGCCTTCATGAAGCGCGACTGTCCGAAACTTCCGTTCGGGAAATTGCAGGAGACGGATGGCTATGATGCCACCATTACCGGCAAGGGCACGGTCGGCCCGATCGCCATCTCCGTCAAATCCACGCTGGATTACGACGGCTACACCCGCTTCCAGATCCAGTACGCGCCCGCCGCGGGCGCGGTGAACGTCGACCGCCTCGAGGTCGTGCTCGATCTTTTCGGCGGCATCAACGGCCTGCAGGTGGCGCGGGAAACCGTTCCCCACTTGTTCTCGCTGCCCGCCGAGCGGCAGGGGCTGCTCTGGGAGAGCGCCTCGTACAACACCCGGCAGCCGTCCTTCAAGGGGACGTTCGTGCCGCTGCTGCACCTGGGCGAAGGCAAGTACGGCCTGCAGTTCCGTGCCGCCAGCGACGAAGGTTGGCTGCTGGACGACAAGGTCTCCTGCATGCGCATCGAGCGCCAGGGTGACACGGTCCGTTTGCGCCTGCTGCTGGTCAACGCTCCGGCTATACTGGACAAGGCGCGGACCGTTGATTTCGCACTGATGCCGCTGCCGGCCAAGGCGACGCCGGCCGGAAGCCGCTATTTCATCTGGGGCGGCCCCGACCGCGACTACCGGCATGCCGCCTTCGGCTGGAGAAAGTACGGCACCGGCGGCGACAACTGGTATCTGCCGAGTGACGAGGAATTCATCGCGCTGGCCACCAACAGGACGGATCACCTGTCGTCCCCCGACAAACCGACCATGCGTTACAGTTCGTTCGTGGGCATCGGGGCGCCGCTGCCGGACTGCGATTCCTTCCGCGGCCAATGGTTTAAGGACAGCGAGTACAAGCCCGAGGGCGCCATACAGGGGGACGGCAAGTGGGTCAGCCCCACCGGGCACAAGCTCGACAAACCGGAATGCTTCACCGAGTTCCCTGCATTCGGCTGGGACGAAGACCTCCGCGACAACTACCTGTGGTTCCACCGTAAACTGGTCGCCCTCTCGCAGTCCAACGGCGTCTACTGGGACAACGGGGAGATCGCTCATTATCTCAATCTCGATGCAGGAATCTACGGCTACGTCCGCGACGACGGCCACAAGCAGCCGACCAACGACAGCGACTCCAAGCGCAAACTGCTGAAACGGCTCTACACCATGGGCTGGCTGGAAGGTAAGCCGCCGCTCTACAACAGCAAGTTCGCCTTCCAAACGCCTTTCGAGGATATCGCCTACTGGTGGGAGGGTCCCTTTTACCTCTACACGGATGACGGCACCTTCTTCGACGGGTTCCAGGACCTTGCCGGCTTACGGCTGGCCCGCAGCAGCATCAGCTTGCCGTCGACGATCAACGATTGCATTCTCGGCCAGAACCGCCGCGCGTTCGACTACGCGGCCCAGCGCAGTTACTTCGCGTTGGCCGTTCTCCACGACATGGGGTTGGGGATGCGTGTGACTCCCAAGACCAGCCCCCTGCTGCGCCGGCTCGACGAGGAGATCGGCTTCCTCGACAAAGAGAACCAGGCCGAATTCATCCCGTACTGGGAGACGGACAAGCTGGTCAGCTTCGTCGAGTGGAAGCCCGAGGCGGGTGGGAAAGATAGTTGGCGGGCGTGGAAGCCCGAGAATGTCTTCGTGTCGGTCTTCCGTTCGAAGACCCAGCCGGGCAAGACCATGCTATGGTTCGTTAACGCCAACGACAAGACGGCGGTCACCGGCTTGCGGTTGGACGCGCAGGCGCTGACCGGCCTCGCCCGCAAAGACGTGATCGTGCGCAACCTGGAAACCGGCGACCAGCTCAACAAGGCCCTGCCGCCGACCGTGACGGACGCGAATGACGCGGAAACCCTGTGGGGCAGCATGACGGTCCCGCCGAAGGATTTCCGCGCGGTGCTCATCGAGAAAGGCGAGCACAAGCCCGTCTGGAACCCCTGGCCGTGAGGCGGCAGGTAGAGCCAGGGCTACGCCTGCCCGCCTTTGGAGGAAACTGGCTCGGGGGATACGGGCTCCACCGCCACGTCGTAGCCGTGGCGCCGCGGCATTCAGCATTATGGCATCCTGTCCATGCGGCCATGACAGAGCGTGGCCCTCCATTCCACCGAAAACCATCAGATTCCATGAGGGAGGGACGCGCTCCGTCGCGTCCGGCTACCCATCGGAGGCCATAATGCGAATGGCTGGTGTCACCACCAAAGCCTTGAATCAAACAACGGGATCGACGGGTGTCACGGAGTTCCTAATCGCAGGCGTTAAGGGAGAATAAATGTTTTCCAACGGAACAACAGTTGTCCGGTCAGTGTTGAGTGTGGGGGCCTGCTGGCTGATGGCCGGCTGGGTTTCCGGCGCCGATTTGCCGAAGTCCCGGCTGACGGCTAGCGATCCGGCCATCTGGAAGCCGGTGACCCATCAGGTCGCGGTTCCGGTCGGCGGCGTGACGCTGAGCGACGCGGGATTGTTTAAGCCGGTGATGTCGAACAACACCGCCTATCTGCTGACTTCCTTCTCGGTGAACCACATGCTCGTGCCGTTCCGTGCGCGAGCCGGCCAGCCGCAGCCGCCCGATGCCATGGACAAGCCGCAGGTCGGGTTCTGGGAGACCGAACTCAGGGGTTCGTCCGCGGGTCGATTCCTTATGGGCGCCGGCAACACGCTGCGTTGGAGCGAGCAGCCGGAATTGCGGCGGCGGCTCAATGAACTGATCGACGGCATTGAAGCCTGTCGGGGAACCAACGGCTACATCCTGCCGTATCCGCCGGATAAACCGGTGAGCGAGGAACCCAACTACGCCCGGGCCTGGCTCACGCATGGGTTGATCGAGGCGGGCATTGCCGGCAATCCCAAGGCCTACGGACTGTTACGGGGGCACGCCGACTGGTTCAACCAGTGGGATTTGCTGCCCAAACTGCTCTATTTCAGCAACAACAATCATCAAGGGCACATTGCCAGCACACGAACCTACTTCTCGCCGGTCGGGAAACCGGTGGATTTGCAGGTGGCCGAAAAACACTACGTGTGCGACTGGTGGCTGGATCAGTTGGCGGCGCGTGAGGAAAAGGCGGTCTGGCAGTATCCGTTGATGAATCCGCACAGCTATCTGATCACCAGTTTCGAGGCCTACCTCGACCATTATCGGGCCACGGGCGACAAGGAGTATCTGGACGCGATGCTGGGCGCCTGGGATCTCATTCACGACAAATGGGAGCACGTGGGCGGCGCGATGGCGATTTGCGAAGGCAAACCGTATCCACCTGGTTCCTACTTCATCACCCAACAATGCACGGGGGAGACGTGCGGCAGCGTGTTCTGGATCAAGTTCAACCAGCGGCTCCATCAACTGTTCCCGATGGAGGAGCGATATGCCAACGAGATCGAGAAGTCGATCTACAATGTCGCCCTTGCCAGCCAGACGAAGAATGGCGGCATCCGTTATCACAACCGTCTCCAGGACGGCAGGGATGCCGGACAGGCGGCTAACACCTGCTGCGAAGGGCAGGGCACGCGGCTCTTGGGTTCACTTCCTGAATACATCTATTCGACGGCCGCCGATGGACTGTATGTCAACCTGTTCGAGCCATCCTCGATTCGTTGGCAACACGCCGGATGTCCCTTGGAACTGACTCTGAAGAGCGCGTTCCCATTCCAGCCGGGGATCGAGCTGAAACTTGCCGCGCCGCAGAGGACGGCGATGAAGCTTCGCATCCGCGTGCCGGCCTGGGCGGCTAAAGACATGCCGATTTTGGTGAACGGCAAGCGCTCGGTGGTGGGCAAGCCCGGGAGTTACGCGGTCATTGATCGGAAGTGGTCCGATGGCGACACCGTGACGTTCACCCTGCCGATGGATTTCCGCGCCACCCGGTACGCGGGTGTGGAGCAGATTGCCGGCCATGATCGCTATGCCATTGAGTACGGTCCCATCCTGATGGCCGCCGTGGGTCCCCAGAGCGCGCTGATTCCCGCGCGTATCCAGCAAAACCCCGACCGACCGCGCGATTGGTTGACGCCCCAGCCGGATCAGCCTTTGCGGTTTAACATTGCCGGCGACTCGGACCATATCCTGACGCCGTACTGGCTGAACGAGGCACGGGCCTACTCCTGTTTTCCCATCATCGATCGCGTGTCCATTCGGGGCGCCGAGTGGTTCCTGACCAATACGACGGTGGAACTTGTGTCGTATCTTCGTTCGGCCGCCGAATTGTGTTACAGTCTCGACGGGAGCGAGCCCACGGTGGAGTCGTTGCGGTATAAGGCGCCCTTCCGGCTGGAAGGCACGACGACGGTGAAAGCCCGGGCGTTCTCCGGCGGACAGCCACTGCTCACTGCCGCGAGCGCCACGTTCCGCAAGGTTCCCTTGTTTCCTCCGACCATCCGGCCCACGGCGGACGGCAAGAAGATCGAGATTGTGGCCGCGCCGCTATTCCCAAAGGCCGCGCTCCACTACACCCTCGACGGCAGCGAACCCACGGAAAAGTCGCCGCTGTATGCCGGGCCGATGGAATTGCCTGCAGACAAGACGATCATCCGTGCCCGCGCTCTTGTTCCGGGGGGAGTCTCCAGCACGGTGATCGCCTATGTTGCGGCGAGTGATGCCAATCCTCCGCTTCCCGATATCTACCTTTCCGACCTTGAGCCGCTGAAGGCCACAACGGGATGGGGGGGCACCGTCAAGAAAGACCGCGGCATCGGGGGACAACCCTTCAAGTATCTCGGCAAGGAGTACAAGAAAGGGATGGGCGTCCACGCCGAGTCGGAGATGGTCTACGACCTGAAGCCGGAATATCGGCGGTTTGTGGCGTTGGCTTCTGTTGGTGTGCCCCAGTTTGGGTTCGGCAGTGCCGTCTGCGAAGTCTATGCCGACGCGGAACTCATTGGCCAGACGACGCGCATTCTCGCGATGCAGCCGGGCTGGCTCTTCGATCTCCCGATTCCCGCCGGCGCCAAGCAACTCCGACTTGTCGTGACCGATTCCGGTGACGGCACCGATTACGACCAACTTGACTGGATTAACGCAGGATTCGTTACGCGCCGGGAATAGGCGTACCTATTCCGTAATGACTGAATCAACATGGGGAGGATGACATGCCGAAACGAACAATGATCGCGATGCGCCTGGGCGTATGGATTCTTGGATCGACGACGATTCTGGCGGCAGCGGGGCTGGCCGGGGCGGAAGACGTTCGGGAGGAGTATCGTCAAGGCGCCATCCGCGTCGGCCAGGAACACGAACTCCGCGCCGGGAACTTCACGCCGGCGGACCTGCCGGGCCTGCGTCTCTGGCTGCGGGCCGACACGGGGGTGATCCGGGACGATCAGGGCCGGGTGAGCGAGTGGACCGACCCCGAGCGCGGCGTCGCCCTCGCGGAACCGAACCCGGACCTCCGCCCGCGCCTGGTCGAGCAGGCCCAGAACGGACGGCCCGCGCTGGGCCTGAACGCGCCGAAGGGCGACCCGAACTACTCGCGCCTGTCCCTCGCGAAGTTCCCGCTGGACGGCGACCGGCTGACCCTCGTGGTCGTCGCACGGGTCGATACGCCGCCCTATCGCGACCACCCGGGCGGGGTCGGCAATCTCATCTCGTACGGGGTTCGCCACTATGGAGCGGAGAGCTTTCGCCTCGGCGCGATCAACAAGTTGTTTCTGGAAGGCACGCCCCCGCCGTCGGAGACCTCGCGGGGTCTGCCGTTACGCGACCGGGGATTCCTCGTCCTGCAGACCGACATCGAACCGGCCGCCGGGCATCAGACCGTGTACGAGAACGGCGAGATGCTCGGCACGGCGCCGCGGAAGGATGCGATCCCCCCGGCGGCGCCCCTCGGACTCGGCGGGTTCCACGGCGCCGTGGCCGAAGTGCTGGTGCTGAACCGGGCGCCGGATGCCGTGACCCGCGCGCGGCTGACGCGCTACCTGCTCGACAAGTACGGCCTCGCGGCCGGCCGGTACGTCACCCCGCTGGCCGGGCTGCTGCCTTTCGCATACTACCCCTCCACCAGTGAACTGGAGGTGGCCTTCGACCGCCAGAGCCCCATCTTGCAGGAATATTTCACGCAGCCGCCGCGGCCCGCCGCCACTCCGGCCGCGACGAAACCGGGCGTGGCCTATGCGTACTACACGAACATTCCGACCGTCAACCAGGGTGCGACCATCGCCAGCGCATTCAAGGACCTCGGCAAGTACACGGCGGCGAAAACCGGTGTGTCAGCCTTGGCCAGTTGCGAGCCGGCGCTGGCCGGCCCCATCTGGACGCGTGCGGCGCCGACAATGCCCGTCCTGGCCATTCAGGGGTTCATCGAGGCGCCGGCGAGCGGCACGTACACCTTCTCGATCCGCTACGGCACCTGGTACGGCACGTCGAAGCTCTACGTTGCCGGAAAACTGCTGGTGGACAAACCCTATACCGGGCAGGGGTTCACCGACCTCGGCGGGGCGATCTCGCTGGCGGCAGGCAAACATCCGATCTATTTCGTTGCGTCCGTCCCCCACGTGCTCGCCGATCAGCCCTTGGACCAGATTCTCTGGACACCCCCCGGCGAGTGGTCGTGGCGGTCCGTGCCTGCGGAACGGTTCAGCCACGATCCTGCCCATACCGATTGGGCGGAGCCGGACACCGTGGCGGCCGGCCCTTGGACGCCAACGAAGGAACTCAACGCGTTGACGGCGGTTGAGGTCGGCGTCGTTTCGTTGGCCAACGGTAAGGAGATCAAGCGGTTTTCCCTGCCGCTCGATGCCGGTGGTCGCGGCCAGCAACGCTTCAAAATCCCCGAGTTGCCGGACGGCCGGTACGTCGTGGACTGGCACGTGGCCGGCCAGCGGGTGCGGGCCACGCGCACCTTCGAGCGACGCCATTTCCCGTGGGAAAAGAACACGCTCGGGCTCGATCACAAGGTCTATCCGCCCTTCACTGAGGTGGAGGTCAAAGGCCGAACAGTATCCGTCGTGGACCGCACCTACACGCTCAACGCACAGGGGTTGTTCGATAGCGTCGTGAGCCAGGGCCGCGAACTGCTGGCCGGCCCCATGAAACTCGTGGTCGAAACCACGGACGGTCAGCGGCTTGAATGGAAGCCGGCCGGCGGCTGGTTCTCCAGCGGCGTGGACGGCAAGGTGGTTCATCCGGACGAAGCGGTCTTCCAGTGCTCCGCCAAGTCCGCGGTCTGCAGTCTGCAGTCTGTGGTCTCGGTGGAGGAAGACGGCTGCGCCCGCATCAACCTGACCCTGACCCCTGACACCCGAAACCTGAAACCTGACACCCGAAACCTGACCTCGATCCGCCGCGCCTGGCTCGAAGTGCCGTACCGGTCCGGCGAGGCTCCGCTGATGGGCGTGGACAACGGCATCAACGCCTCGTTCGGCTATTTCGGCCGCACGCCGCCATGTCCGGGCGAGTGGAAATACCAGGCCTGGTCGTTCACCTGGTGGCAGCCGAAACCGGGCGAGCCGGAGGCCCGGCGCGATGGCGTCTTCTGGACCGCCAACGACGGGCTGCCGTGGGGCGGAGGGCGCAGCACCTTCTACCCGTACCTCTGGCTCGGCGGCATGGAACGGGGGCTTTGCTGGCTCGGCAGTCTCGGGGCCGATCATGTCAGCGACGGACTCGAGCCGATGCAGGAACTCGAACGGGCAGGGGACACGATCCTGCTCCGATCGTACCTCATCAGGCAGCCGGTGCGGCTGGACCGGCCGTTGCGCTACGAGTTCGGCTTGCAGGCCACGCCCGCCAAGCCTATGGCCGAGGACTTCCGGCGCGCGAAGATACCCGGCCCCAACGCCGTCGTCGCCATCGGCGGCTACATGTGCTCGTCGAAGTATCCCGACAACGCGGACTTCTCCCTGATTGACCTGTTCACCCAGCCGGCCCGGACCGGGACCGCCCCGGACGACGGCATGAAGCAACGGATCCGCGACCGGTGGGCGAACCGTGCCTGGAAGGACCAGGTCGTGAACTACGAATATCCTGTTCACGCCGCCCAGCAGGTTGACGCCTTCGTTGAGCGCTATCTCCAGCCGGGCCAGAACCAGATCAGCTACATCGAGGAGCACGCCACGTTCTCCCGCCAGCCGGAGTGGCAGGTGTTCCAGGACGAGTGGGGCACGCGGGAATTCGACCGCTTCCAGCCGACGGCCGGCCTGACCTACTCCGGCGCGGCCAGCTACAACGACTTCGCCGTGTACTACTGCAACGAGTACCTGCGCCGCGGCGTGTCGCTGTACTGGGACAATGGCGGCCCGCGGCGATTCCGCACCAACCCGTACATCAATGGCTTCATCGGCGAGGCCAACGCCATCTGGGAGCAGCGCGATTACTATAAGCGGGTCTGGAAGCGCATGGCGGCCTTGAACGCCTCGGGCGAACTGTTCCGCCCCGTCTACATGGTCGGCAATGCCCAGTACATTGTGCCGCATGTGACCTGGTTCTCCGCGTACTTCGGCAGCGAGGTCACGGGGCGCATCGACACCAACCGGCCGTCGCGCGCCAACGAAAGCGCCATCTGGGATTTCGCGAAGGGCAAGGGCCTGCTGCTGCCGCACGCGCGCGACATGATCCAGGCGCACGTCCTCAACCGGCGCGCCGGCGCCAACACCATCTGGGGCGGCAGTCTCTCCTGCATCGCGCCCACGGATCCGGTCGCGGCCATGAAGGAGACCGGCATGAATCTGGTGCATGAGCTGATACGGCCGTATCGGAAGGATGGCGTGCTCTGGACCGGGTACACCGTTCCCCAATCCTATGGATTCCGGCTGGCGGACTATTTCACCTGGTTCGGCTATGGTTCGACTGCGTCTGCCCTGAGCAAAGTCGAAGGGCTCACCACAGGCGGCCGGCCCGGCGTTACCGTCTACAACTACTGGGACGACAAGCCGTATGTCGCCATCAGCGATCCCGACGTCGCCTGGCTGGCGATGGTGCGGAGAGAGGGTTCAGGTGTCAGTCCCACCCTTGGAGGGCGGGGTTCCACCCCCGCCGCGGCCGGCGTGGAAGCCGGCCCTCCAGTTGGAAAGAGACCCTCTGAAATGCGAGCATCAGAGATCAGAACCGCCGATCCTGAACCCCGAACCCTGAACCCTGCTCTCTCCGGCCTGCTCCTGCTGCAAAGTTACAGGGACGATGCGGTGACCGTGGCAGTCGGATTCCCCGAAGGGCGTGCGATGATGGATGTGCTCACGCGCGAACGCTTCGTCGCCGGGCCGGACGGCAACGTGCGGATTCCGGTGGCCGCCGACTATGGCGTTCGGCTGTTGGCGGTGGGGCGCGGGAGCGCCGACCTGCCGGTCGCCCCCGAGTCCAACGATATCGTGCTCGGCGATTTCGAACTCGGCATGCCGTTCGATCTCGATCCGCACCCGCATCACAGTGGGTTGGAATGCTCGATCGTGGAAGACGAATCCCAGGCGGGCAATCACATTCTGCGTCTTAAACGGCCGTTGCTAACCGCGCCCGGATCTCCGGCCCAAACGCTGGCCGACGCGGCGATCTCGCTGCGTTTCCGCCTGCCGGCCCTGCCGGAAAAGGTCGGCACGGGGAACGTCCTGAACTACGCCTGGCGTGTGGCCAAACCCTATCCCGACACCACGCAGTACGGCGGCGGAATCTGGATCACCCGTACTCCCGAGGGGACCTACACCTGGGTCCTTGGCAAGCCGCAGGCCGTAGCCGGCAACCAGAACCGGGCATTCACCGCTGGCGTCATCGATTTGACCGACAAGCCGCTGCCCGGCGTCAAGGCCGATACCGAGTGGCACACGCTGGCCATCGAGACGCGCGGCGGGCGGCATGTCATCCGGTTCGACGACCAGGTCGTCTTCGAGGGCTCCAGCAATCTCGTTCCCGCCGGCGGGTTCAGCCTGGCGCCCGCCTACGACCCGTACATCGAAATTGACGACCTGTGCATCCGACGAAAATAGCGACAAGGACCAATCTATGAACGAACATGCATTTCCCATCTCGTCGATTCTGGGAGACCTGGCATCGGCGCTGGGCATACGGCCCTCCTCCGGGCTTGTGCTGAGCGAAACCGGGGGCGGCGAACTTGCATTCACACCCACGCAAACGCGCGATGTTTCGCCAACTGTGAGCGAATGGGATTATCAGGAAGCCAATGGCGGCCTCGCGCTGCGGGTGGTGGTGGAGCGGCTGGACGCGTTTGCCGCGGGGACCATGCGGACGACGATCAGCAATCGCGGACCCGTTGCCCGCCGTTTCCGCACCATGCGGATCTGTCTAGACTTCGACCAGGGGGACGGCGTCTGGAGCTTTAAGACCTGCGGCGGCGGGGCGATGGAAGGCACCTACCCGCCGGCGGCCTTCGAGATTCACGAGCGGGCCACGCTGTTCGATTCGTATCTCAAGATTGGCAGCGATGCCGATGGCCGGTCGAGTAACAAGGATCTGCCGCTGATGATCGCCCGGCGCGGCACCGGCGAAGAGGCCCCCGGTTTCTGGTACGGTTTGGAATGGTCGGGCGAGTGGACCATGAGTGCTTCGCATTTCGCGGCCGACAATCACCGGTTCCGGGCCGACGCGGGCATTCCGGTAAACGGGTTGACGCTTGAGCCCGGCGAGGAACTCGTGTTCCCAGCCCTGCATATCGGAACCTTCACGGGCGGATTTGCCGAGGGAACGAATGCCCTGCGCCGCTATCTCTACCAGCATCTGCAACCCGCCTACCTCGGCGAGCGTCCGTATCCGCGGGTCAGCTATGACCACTGGTTCGGGTTGGGCAACGATATCAACTTCGAGCGGCTCAAGCCGCAGGTGGATGCGGCCGCCGTGCTGGGGGTGGAAATGTGGTGCCTCGATGCCGGCTGGAACGGCGACTTTGAGCCGGCCACCGGCAACTGGGAGAAGGCCGATCCCTCCAAGTTTCCCGAAGGGCTCCGGCCGCTGGCCGACTACGTTCGTTCCAAGGGCATGCGGTTCGGCCTCTGGATCGAGCCGGAACGGGCCTATGCCGATACCTGGGCGGTGCGCACACACCCCGAGCTGTTTATCCGTTCGCCCGATCCCAACAATCCGCAGTGTCTGCTCAACCTGGCCCGGCGCGACGCCCAGGACTGGATGATCGCGCTACTCGACCGCTGGATCACCGATCTCGACCTGCGCTGGTCGCGGTTCGATTTCAATATCCGGCCCGCCGCCTACTGGCATGCGGCCGACCCGACCGGCAAGATTCAGTTTGCCTATGTCGCCGGTCTGTTCCGCGTGCTCGACGAGGTCATGCGGCGCCATCCGCAATGGATGATCGAAAGCACCGCCAGCGGGGGGCGGCGTATTGACCTGGGAATGCTCGCGCGTTTGCACACCATCTGGCTCAACGACTGGACGTTCGGTCCCCAGACACCCCGCTGGATGCACCTGCGTGCGCAGCAGTTCTTACCCGGCAACTGCATGAATACGACGGTGCGGGTGAGCAAGGGCGCGGGCGATCCCGCCGATCTCGATCACCAGGTGATCAGCCACGCCACCGCGCAATTGAGTTTCGACGGCGATATGGCGGGCTTGAGCGCGAAAGCGGCGGCCCGCTGCCGGCTCTGGACGGATCACTACAAACAATACCGCCATATCCTGGCGCAGGATTTCCACCAACTCAGCCGGGTGCCGGAATCCCTGTCGGACTGGGATGTGGTCCAGTGGTCGGCCTATGACGGGAACGAGGGTCTGCTGGCCGCGTTCCGCATCGACGGCGAGTGCGAGTGGCGGGGTTCAATGCACGGACTGGCGGCGGATGCGGATTATGGTTTCACCGATTTGGCCACGGGCAGACACTGGGAGGTCGCGGGCGAAATGCTGTCGCGCGAAGGAATGACGATCAAACTGGTACCGCATTCCGCCTGTTTATGGCGCTGGCGCAGGCATTCTTAGCGAATGATTATCTGCGTTCCGGACAGGCGCGAGGGCCAGTACGTCGCGATGGCGCCGGTTCCGTCACCGGGGGCGAAGGGACCTGGAACGGCCAGCACCCACGAACCGCTGTTCTTGTAGTAGAGGTTGTAACCGTTGAGATAGAGCGCCGACGAGGCATACATCGTCAGATTGGTCACATAGACCGCTTCCGCCTTGACGCTTCCGGCGTTGTTGGTGAAGTTGTCGCGGAGCGCGAATTTGACCGCCGCAGTCGAGCCGTCATAGGACTTCCCAAGGATCAGGGACCCGATGGCCATGTTGTTCGTGCTCGGATCGCTGGCGCCGATATCCTTGCTGGGACATTCGAAGAAGGAAGCTTCGTTCGTGCCCCCGGTGACGCAACTCAGCGTGGAGTTGTCGAGCCGGAACTCGTTGGTCCGCGCGCTCTGGTTGATGAAATCCCCGCGAAACACGATAACCGATCCCTGCGCATAGCTGGGGCTTTCGTATGATCGGTCGGTGAGGTAGGCATTGGTACTCGCCAGGTTGATAGTATTGCCGATCAGGCTGGGGTTGTTCGTATTGCGTTGACTGGACCTGGCGGATACTTCCAGCCAAGCGAGACCCGACCCGGTACTGTTCACAAAGATGTCCCCGCCGCCGGGGGCGACTTCCAGCCGTCCCTTGTTTTGGCCGCCGCTGTTAGGATCGCCCTGGGTATGCAGGTAGACCATCAGGTTGTTGCTGCTGGTCACCATCGAGAACGCATGGCCATTGCCGGCGGCGGCGCCCTGCCGGCCGCCCTGGCCGTCCAACACGAGTTTGCCGCTCATCTGGAACCGCCGGAGACTGGTTGAATCCTTGTTGTCGATGGCAAAACTGTTGGCGTTAACCGTGCCCAGATAGGCGGTCTTGTAACTGCCTTCGGTGCCGTCGATCGCCAAAGCGCCATGTTGGTCCTTCAGGCGCACCGCCCAATCGACGTCGGCCATGTTGACATCGCCGCTGCCCACCTTCTTGATCCCCGCAAAGGTAGGCCACGAGGTTTCCACCCACAGCAATGGATGGCTGTCGGAGGGGACGGTCCAGGTTTGCGTGCCGTTGTCATTGCGGCCGATGACGAAAAGACAACCTCCCACATTTCCGTTCCGGATGACCTCGCCGTTGCTGGTGGGGCTGACGGCGCCGTTTCGTTTCAGCGTCATGCTGGTGGCGCCGCTGAAGTCAAACGCGTCCACGAGGGTATTGGTCGCGTTCCCGACATAGGTTATCTGGGCGGCATTGGTGAACATCCACGTATGGCTGGGGCCGGCATAGCCACACGGGGTCGGAGTGGGGCCCAGGTCGTTCCACTCACGAAGGGTTAGTGTGCCGGCGGCATCGGACAGGACGTCGAACCCGCTGGCGCCGACGGTATTGCTGGTATTGATGACATTGATCGTGCCGTTGGCCCGATACCGGATTTGGCCGGAGTTGGCGGTCGAGATGATCGTCAGAGTGTCGGCGCCCCAACCCGCGTTCGCGAGAATCATCGGTGAGGCGTTGCTGATGATGGCGTTGTCCGCGGGGTTTGCCGGAAACCCTGTTGAAGGGGACCAGCAGGCCGGGTTCGTCCACTCGTTGTTTCCGCCGCCGACCCATGTGTAATTCTCCGCCGAAGTGACAACCGCCATCAGTCCGACCGTTATCCCCACTACTGCAATCATCGTGTTATTCTTCATGATGCGCTTCCTTTTCCTATGTCGCTGCCCTTTTGCCGTCCGCCACCTGCATGACCGGCCGGGGACGGCCGGCTCCATCAGCTACCGGCCGGGGACGGCGGGCTCCACGCCATTGGAGACGGCCGGCTCCGCCGTTGCTCCATCGCCCTCTTGCCGCTCCACGCTTCGGCGATAATGCCGGTAAACCATCTCGACGCGGGCCAGTGTTTTCGCGGCCGGCCAATCCGCCTGTTCCGCGTCGAGGCCGATCCGCGCGATCTGGTGGATGAGATCCTGGTCCGCGGGTGTCTCTGCCCAGCAGAGATTGCCCTCTGTCAGCACTTGCCGGAGGGTGTATTCGGGTATTGGATAGCGGCTGACAATCTCAGGCTCGAACGCGACGGCTTCGATGACGGGAACACAGTGCCCCAGGGCCGCCAGCCGCCGCTGGCTTTGTTCCCGGCAGACATGGTGGACCAGGCTCATGCATTCGGGTAACCACTCGGTTTCCTGGCGGATACCGGCGCACAGCATGGGCATTTCCGGTCCCGCGGCACCCGGGGTCACCGGCAGGGGGTGCGCCTGCCAGGCGATATGTGCGTGGGTTTTCAGGTAGAGCGAGACATAGAACCCGCTGGCGAGTCCCACAGCCTTCCCTTCGCAAAAGGGCTCCATCAAGTCGGTCTTCCCGCGCGGGACAAGGCGGTTGAGTTCGCGTACCCCTTCGATGATATGCCGCGCACGAGCGACATCGAGCCGGACTCTCCTGTCAGGCGTAAGGTAAACCGCACCATCTTGAGTCAGGAGCCCGAACAGGGTTCCCACATTGAAGGGCTGCCGCGCTTCCGGCGGCACGCGCCGCATGGCATCGGCCAGGATGTCAAGAAACGCCCGGACGTTCGCCTGCGGCCACGTTTCGACACTGAAGCGGCTGGCCGCCTGGGTGTTCACGTACAGCAGGGGGGGTAGCAGGGCGCAGGGCACGCCGGATAACGGTTCGCTCCAATCGGTGTAAGCGGCCACCTTCGGATGCAGCCGATCCGGACGGAGGCCGAACACGGACAAATCGTCAATCGGCAGAACATGACCGGCGCCCAATTGACGGAGCACGGGAGGGGTGCAGAGCACGATATCGGCTTCACGGGCCCGGTGCCAGCTCGCGCCAAAGTCTTCATCCACGTGATCGAGCGTTACACGACAACGCGGGTGCTCCTTCTCAAAAAGGTCGAGGACTTCCCGCCACAGACGCAGTTGCTCCGGATAGCCGTCCGTGACGAAAAACCGCAGCTCTGCCTGTGTGACAGGCGGGTTGAAATGCAGCATCGAGCTGAGGACCCGGTGCCGCTTGGCCATATCGGTGCTCGCCGCGGCGGCTGGCGCCGCGGCGGCGGGGGCGGCCGCCGGAGGGGAGGCAGCCCCTGTCCGCTCCGCCACCAAGGTGCCACGGCGGGGTTGCCGGATGACCAGCCCCTCGTGAGCCAGTTCGTCCAGCGCTTTCATCAAGACATACTGCGTGACGCCAAACTCACGGCACATTTCACTGAACGGACGCAAGCAGTCCCCTGGGCGCAAAACTCCATTGAGAATCGAGTCCCTCAGTTCTCTCAAGATTTCTTCGTGCTTGGGCCGCTTCCGAAGCACCGAGGTGCCGATTGTTTTTTTTTCTGCTTGCATGTGCTGTAAGAGTGCTTGAATACTACACCAATCAGCGTGAGTAGCAACCATTTTTTCGAGTTTTTTCAGGAAACCATCACGATGACCAGCAACCCAATCAGGCACGCCACCATCTTCCCGGCAACCGCTGTCCTGTGGCTGGCCGCGGCCGCAACCGCGCCGGCCGCCGGGCCGAGCCCGAAGGAACAACTCATGCAACAGTATCCCCCGCGCCTGACCGCCTCCGCGCCCGAATCCTGGAAACCGGTTCGCTGCCAGGTCGTGATTCCCGACCGGGGCGTGACCCTCGCTCCGGAGGGACTGTTCAGACCGGCTATGGAACAAAGCATCGTGCATCTGCTCGAAACCATGAGCGTGGACGAGATGCTGTATTCGTTCCGGCTGAGGGCGGGGGTGAAAAACCCGCCCGCCGAACGCAATCCCTACGAGCATTTCGGCATGTGGTGCAAGGATCTCAAGGGCTCGGACGCCGCCCGCTTCCTGATGGGGGCCGGCAACACGCTCAAGTGGATGGAACATCCGGAACTCCGCCAGCGCCTCAACCTGCTGATAGACGGCATCGCCGCCTGCCAGCGCGCCGACGGCTATCTCTACGCGTTCGCACCGGAGGAGTACAACACCGGCGAACACGGAGCCTATGCCCGCAACTGGTTCACCGTCGGCATGCTCGATGCCGGCGCCGCGGGCAATCCCAAAGCCTATGGCCTTATCCGCAAGGGACACGATTGGTTCAACCATTGGGACAAGCTGCCGGACATGCTCTACCTGTCGCTCGGCTTGCAGGGGCATACCTCATGCACACGCATGTACTTCTCGCCTGTCGGCAAACCGGAAGACCTGCAGGTGGCCGAAAAGTATTATGTCCAAGACTGGTGGTTGGACCGCCTCATCGCCCGCGACCTGGACGCGATCTGGAACTATCCGCTGAACCGCCCGCACTGCTACGAGATCACCGGGTTCGAGGCCTACCTCGACCACTACCTCGCCACCGGCGAGAAGAAGCTGCTCGACGGCATGACCGCCGCCTGGGAGCTGATCAAAGACCACTGGCTGTATCCGGGCGGCGCCTCGGCACTCGGCGAGTTCGGCAAGTACCCGCCGGATTCCTACAGACTGCCGGGGCCCGGCGAAACCTGCGGCTCGGTCTTCTGGGTCTGGTTCAACCAGCGGTTCCACCGCCTCTTCCCGGACGAGGAGAAGTACACGGCCGAGATCGAGGAAGCCATCTACAACGTCGGCCTGGCCAACCTGCGCCCGGAAGGCATTCGCTACCACACGTTCCTGGACATCGGCAAAGACATCCCCAACCAGATCAACTCCTGCTGTGAGCTGATGGGCTCGCGCCTCTATGGTTCATTGCCCGAATATATCTACTCGATCGCCGCCGACGGGCTGTACGTCAACCTCTTCGAGCCGTCCGCCATCGAGTGGAAGCGCGGCGCCGAAACCGTGCGCCTGACGCAGGAAACCCGTTTCCCCTTCGCGCCGGAAGCAAGGCTGCGGCTCTCCACGGCCGCGCCGACCCGCTTCAACCTGCGCGTGCGCATGCCGCGCTGGGCCGCCGGCCCGGTGCAACTGACCGTCAACGGCAAGCCGGCGGCGGTCGGCAAGCCGGGCAGCTATGTGTCACTGGACCGGAAATGGATGGACGGCGACACAGTTGCGTTCGCGCTGCCCATGACGCCGCGCCTGGTCAAGTACACCGGCGTCCAGCAACTGCCGGGCGGCGACCGCCATGCCATGATGCTCGGACCGTTGCTGATGGCGCTGGTCGGGCCGGTCGAGCGATTCGATCCGTTCGCCCACGGCGTGCGGGTGCTGGCGACCTCGCCGGACGACCTGCTCGCCCGCCTGCGACCGGTGGCGGACAAGCCGCTCACCTTTACCGTCGCCGGCAACCCCGGTATCGAGTACCGCCCTTACTGGCAGGTGCATCACACGACCTTCAGTTGCTTCCCCGTCCTGCATCCCCACACCATCCGGGCCGGTGAGCGCTTTTTTGAACGTCCGACCGTCGAAGTCGTCAAGGCGGCGGACGACGTCCAGGTCTGCTACACTCTTGATGGCTCGGAACCCTGCCGTTACTCCCCGGCGCTGGAGGGAACGGGCTTGCAGTACCTGAATGGCCGGTCTGGGGACTGCCTGCTGAAGACCCGTGCCTACCGCGGCGACACGCCGCTGGCACCCACCATGCGCCACGTTTTCACGCAGGCAAAGGACGGCTATCTGCAGCCGCCGCAGGTCCGCACCACGCGGGACGGCCAGACCATCGAGATTCTGCCGCCGGCGCAGTATGGCGACGTCACATTGCACTATGCCATGGGCGCCGCCGATCCAAAGGCCAACTGGCAGCGCTACCTGTCTCCGCTACCCTTGCCGGCGACGGGCACGGTGCTACGCGCCAAGGCCGTCCGCGCCTGGGGACGCGAAGAAAGCGCCGAGACCACCTTCCAGGTGGCGGACCCCATCACCGCGCGCTATCCGCGTCCCGACGTATGGCTGGACAAACTCGAATTCACCGAACCGGTCAAGCGCTGGAAGGGCGCTCAGCGCGGCAAGTCCTGCGAGGGTAACCTGCCGCTGCGACTGGCCGGAACGACGCACGACCGAGGCCTGGGCACGGCGGCTGGCACCGAACTCCTGCTTGACGCCCGGCCGGACTACCGTCGTTTCGTCGTTCTGGTCGGTATCAATGAGGCCGCCGAAGGCCGCGGCGCGGCCGTCATCGAGATTCAGGCCGACGACCGTTGCATCTACCGCGTTCCGTTTCTCGAAGGCGGCGCTGTGCAATTCATTGACGCGCCCATTCCCGCGGGAACCAAGACGCTCCGCCTCGTCACCCGCGAAGCCGGCCTCGGCCTGCACGGCGACTGGATTGACTGGGTCAACGCCGGGTTCATGACCGCGACGGCGATGCGTTAAGGAGCGAGGGAACGCATGAGAAACAGATGGAGGATGGCGATGGGTTGCGCGGTGGTGACGGGTGTGGTGGCGATGACGGGAAGCGCCGTCTGCGCATCGGGAGCGGAGACTGCCCCGGCAAACGGTACTGCCGCGGATGGTGGGCCCAGGCTCAGGACCAGGAGCCTCGACGACCGGCACCCGGACATTATCTATGCCGGCAAGGGTTGGGCGCCCTTTAATGCCCCTGTATCGGGTTGGCATGGCGGCACGGCTACGTCAACATTCACCGCGGAAGACTCCTTTGAATACGTCCACGCCGCTTGCACCCGCCTCAAGTGGTTTTGCACCAAGGCCAAAGAACGGGGCAAAGCCGAGGTCTATATTGACGGCGTGTTGAAGGCCACGGTGGATACCTACAGTGCGGAGCAGGAGCCCACCTCGGCGGTGTTCGATTCCGGAACGTTGCCGCCGGGCAAGCATGCCATCAAGGTGGTGGCGCTCGGGCAGAAAAACGACGCTTCCTCGGGCGTATGGATCGAGTGCGACAAGCTCGAGGTGACCACCCTCGTGCAGGTGGCGACCCCGCTGCCCGCGCCCAGCCCGATTCCGGGCGCGGCCATCCGGAATGACGGCGACGGCTCGGTGCTTTGTTTTGGATACTGGGAAGCGGAGACCGATCAGGAGGGGTTCCACGCGCGTGATTTCCGCGCGTCGAAGGTTCAGTACAACGCCTGTGAGTTCCGGTTCAAAGGGTCGGCCGTGAGATGGTTCGGGGCCAAAAACCGGGACCATGGTTTTGCGGATGTCTATCTCGACGGGGTCTTGCAGAAGACGGTTGATGCCTACCATCCCACCTGGGTATGCAACGCGGTGCTATTCGAGAAGACCGGCCTGCCGGCCGGGCCGGTCCACACGTTGCGCATCGTGGTGCGCAAAGAGCGAAACCCCGCTGCGACCGATTGTTACCAGACCATCGACTGCTTTGAAGCGATCGAACCGGTCAACCACGTCGAGGAAATGGCCAAGACGTGCCGGTCCGAATATGCCCGGATCGGCGCCAGCGCCAAGCCCCACGCCTCGCCTGACACCTGGAAGCCGGTGGCGTACGCCGCCCATTCGCCGGTCAACGGCGTCACGCTTCAGGCCGGCGTGCTCAACGAAGCGTTCCAGCGAAACATCGGTTATCTGAACCATTGCTTTGCCGGCGAGACCTACTGCGACGGGCCCGGCTGGTTCAACTGGCTGCCGGCTTCCAACGAAGGGCGGCTGCTGCAGGGCGCCGCCAATGCGTTGCGCTGGGGCGAGCGTGAGGACCTGCGCAACATCGTGAACACGGTGGTTGCCAGGATCAAGGCGCGTCAGCGCGCCGACGGCTACCACAACTACTATCCCGAGACGGATTCCTTTGCCCTGGATGATGGCGTGAACAGCGAACGGAAGAACTATGACCGGGTTTTTTGGACCCGGGGACTGCTGGATGCGGGACGGGCCGGCAATGCGGACGCTTACGCCGTGGCCCGTAAGTTCTACGACTGGTTCAACGCCTGCTCCTATCTGCCCCGGATGATTCATGGCTTCAATTCGCCGAATGGCTTCCCCGGTGGGCCGCTGATGTATCTTTCGCCGGTCGGCAGCAGCAATGATCTGATCGTCAGCGAACGGTATTTTGACCAGGAATGGTGGCTGAACGAGCTTAGGAACCGCGAGCCGCTGTGCTTCACCTTTTACCCTGGAAAGAACCCCCACTGCTACGATCTGCTGGGACTGGAAGCCTACGTTGACCAGTACCGGGCCACAGGATTCCAGAAGTACCTCGACGCCGTGCTGGGCGGCTGGTCGATGTACCGCGAGAACTTCAAGCATGTGGGCGGGGCGACGGCGATTTGCGAGGCAAACGGGCCGTATCCCCCGAAATCCTTCAAGCTGACCAGCGGGTGTACCGGGGAGACTTGCGGAAGTGTGTTCTGGGCGAACATCAACAGCCGGCTCATGCAACTCTATCCCATGGAGGAGACGTACGCCGCGGAAATCGAAGAGGCCATCTACAACGTCGTGCTCGCCTGCCAGCACACCAATGGCTACATCCGGTACCACAACCGGCTGCACGGAACCAAGGAACCGGCGAATTGTCAGGGCACCTGCTGCGAGTGTTCGGCAGCCGGCCTGTTGTCCAAGCTTCCTGAATACGTCTATTCCTCCGACCAGGACGGGCTGTGGGTCAATTTATTCGCCGCCTCCGCGATTGCCTTCGATCGCGGCGGCAACCGCGTAACGGTGACACAGGCCACGAGTTTTCCCTATGACCCCGGCGTACGCATGACCGTGAGCTGTGCGAATTCCGTTGCCATGAGCATTCGGATCCGAGTGCCGGCCTGGGCGACGGGCCCGATGGACATTCTGGTCAATGGAAAACGCGCCGCAACGGGGACGCCGGGCAGTTTCGCATCCATCCACAGGACATGGGCGAACAATGACACGATCCGTTTCACGCTGCCGATGGGCTTCAGGACGGTCAAGTACACGGGGCTAGACCAGGCTCCGGGCAATGTGGACCGCTACGCTCTGCTGCGCGGGCCAATCCTGATGGCGCTCAACGATGCCCACGCACGGATTGCCGCGGACCCGGCAGCACTGCCGGGTCTGCTGAACGCCGTGGAAGGTTGTCCGCTTGAGTATGAGGTAAGGGGAACCGCCTGCCGTTTTGTGCCTTACTGGAAAGTTGAAGGCCGCTTCACTTGCTTCCCCCTGGTTCAGCCCTGAGCGAAGAACGTGACAAACACTGGAGGATCGGGGCGGATGAAATACACCTGGAGGGTGGCGCTGGGTTGAGCGGTGGCCGCAGGCGAAGACCGCGACAGCCTGCAAATTGATGAGGTCATGCTATGGAGAATTGCATATAAATGAAAAAGACGGGAAGCACGTGGAGAATGACGATGAGCTGCGCAATCTTGACAACCGCGATTTCACTGGCGGAGGCCGCGTTGCCGCCGCCTTCCGGCCTGACGCATCCCGTTCGGGATGTCGGCCGTGTGGCACTGAAACAGGATGGGGACGTGGACGCCGCCGAATGGGGTGGGGCGGCGGTCTTCGCCCCGCCGACGCCGACGGGGGCGACCTGGCGGCTGGGCTGGAATGATCAGGCACTGGTCATGGCCATGAGCGCTCCGCTCCCGGCCCGCGAGGCCAAGCCGGCCGACACCAACGCACCAGCCGCCACCAACGCGCCGGCGGTCGCCGACCCCGTGGTTGCTGAAACCGTGACCGTCGATTTATGGGCGGGCGAGCGTCCGGACGGCGTCAAGGCGCCAACGGACTTGCGCGGTTGGCTGCGGGGCGCGGTCAATGCGCGGGGCCAGGGCATCCTCGGACGACCCGGCGAGAACGACTCCTGGTCGCCGTTGCCCTGGAGTATCGCGTCGCAGGTGACCAACGGCACGTGGGAACTGGAGACATCGCTGGCGATGTTTCAGGTCCGCCCGCTGGCCGGCTACTTCCTGGTCCTGCGGCTGGCCCGCGGCGGGGCGAGCGGCGCGCCTGCGGACGTGCGTTACCTGACACTGCGCTGGGACGGATGGAATAACGTCAGCGCCGTCGAACTGGATCCGCCGGCCGCCGGTATGACGCTGCCCGACTTCGCGCCGACCGTCGCCAGCCTTTGGCGCTTTGAAGACGCGCACGCGCCGGGTGTGCACGGTCCGGGCGTCGGCTGGGCGCCGGGGCGGCTCGATCCCGCGCGCGGTGTTCGCACGGCGGCGCCGCCGGTCGACGCGTTGCGGCTCGAACACCATCCGCTGGCGCCGGTTTACATCGGGCTGGAACGGCGCGGCGATCCATTTGCCGCCATCAATCATCCGCTGGACAACTTCGATTCCAACCGGGTCCAGGCGCCCTCTCAGCCACTGGGCATCAACATCAACTGCGACAAGGATCGGCCGGATGTCACGTTGTTCGTGGATTTCGGCGTCAACTTCCCCGGCACGCTCGAATTCGAGGCGAACCCGCCGGCGGGCATCGAGATTCTGATCGAGACCGGCGAGGCGTTGCAGCCGACCCGTCTCTACCGCACAACGGCGCAGGCCGACGGATCGAACCATGTCTTCCGGCCGCTGATCGCCCACGCCGATTGGGGCAGCTTGCGGTTCGCCTGGATCCGTTTCCGCGGGGTCAACAAGGAGCGCGGCTTCTACGTGCGCCGGCTGCGCGGACTCTACCAGTACTACGCCTGCCCCTACGAGGGGGCGTTTGCCTGTTCGGACGACACGCTCACGCGGGTCTGGGATATGTGCGCCTACTCCGCGCATACCGTGATGGCCCAGCCGGTGGGCAAGGAGCCGACGCCGCAGTCGGTACTCCAGACACTGTGCATGGACCGCGGCGACCGCCATCCGTGGGGCGGTGATTCGCGGGCCATCCAGGCCACTGTCGGCTATGTGTTCGGCCAATACCCTCTGTTGCGCGCGGCCATCGAGAAGCTGCTGCCGACCGGTACGCGGCCGATTCCGGATTTGCAGGGGATTCCCGGCTACACGCTCGACTGGGCGATGGGGGTGGTGGACTACTATCGGCTCAGCGGCGACCGCGAGTATTTCCTGAAACGGCTCCCCGACCTGGTGGCGGTGCTCGAGAAGTTTGACGGCCCGGTGCCGTCGTCGCAAGGCGGGTATTCGATGTTCTTCGACTGGGATCACCGCGTGATTCCCACCCGGCCGGAAAACCGCGCCGAGCTGGAAGCCTGTTTCACCGGTAAGTACGTCCAGTTTGGGCGCGAACTGGCGTGGGCGGCAAAGGAGGCCGGCGCGACGGATAGGGTGGGGCAGGCGACCGCCGTTGCGGACCGGCACGCGGCCGCGTGGCGCAAGGCCAATCCCGACTGGGAGACAAAATACCGTCTGCATGCGATCAGCAACCTGATCCTGGGCGATCTAATCGAGCCCGGCGAGTACGGGCGGGCGTTTGCGGCGGTCTATGCCGACCGGTCACGGCGCTGGACGGAATCGCCGTACTTCACCGCCTACGTGATGGCGGCGATGCTCAAGATCGGACGGTCGGCCGAGGCGCTCGAGCTGGCCCGCGACTACTGGGGCGGGATGATCGCCACCGGCGCCACCACGGTGTGGGAGGAATGGGACCCGCACTGGCGGCTGCCGGTCAATGCCCAGCCGCCGCAGTTCGAGCGCTACCTGGCGTGGGGCGGGCTGAGCCTGAACCATCCCGTCGGCACGACCCCGGCGCGCTGGCTGCAGGCGGAGGTGCTGGGAGTCAAGCCGCTGACGCCGGGGTTCGGCAGCATCCGCGTGCAGCCCCATCCGTGCGGCCTCGGACGGGCGCAGGGCGCCGTGGCCACCCCCTTCGGTGCGGTGAAGGTCGAATGGACGCAAGCCAACGGCAAGCTTGACCTGGCCGCCACGGTGCCGACCGGGATCGAGGAGGCCGAATTCGTGCTGCCGGAGAAGAGCCACTGTGTGGTCAATGGCCGGGAGCTGGCGGCGGGACCCGCCCGGGAGGGCGGCGTCATC
Organism: uncultured Verrucomicrobiota bacterium; assembly: GCA_964611575.1. Classification (GTDB taxonomy): domain Bacteria; phylum Verrucomicrobiota; class Kiritimatiellia; order CAIKKV01; family CAITUY01; genus CAITUY01. Next base: position 30 of record CAZTAJ010000027.1, on the reverse strand, counting down.
TACCGTGTGGATTGAGCCGATATGCGGTTG
>CAZTAJ010000026.1:0-42440 GCA_964611575.1 uncultured Verrucomicrobiota bacterium | reverse complement strand
TCGGTGGCGGCGATGCCCCAGCAGCCGCCGACCGAGGCGCCTTCCTGGCCGATCGAAACGTGCGTCGGGCCGCGATAGTCATAGCCGGCGCAGGGCGCATAGGCGCCTGAACGGATCTTGACGATCATCTCCTCAAACTCGCGGATGATCAGCATGTCCTCCAGAAGGTGGACTGCCTCCGCCTTGGTGATGGTCTTCGCCTTCAGTTCCTCGGTCAGCGTGCCCTTGTACTGAAACACGGGGATGGTCCCGCATTTCACAGTGCGCGGCGTGAAATCGGGCCGCAAGTCGCTCAGGTAGTTCGGCATGTTCGTTTCCTTTCCGGTTACTCAGGTTAAGCAATCACGATTCAGTAAGTAGACAGAATTCAGGAGTCAGAATTCAGAATGGTATGCGAATGGGCTTCCAACCGTTCAGTGACCTTCTCGGGCAACTGATTTGACAATGTGTCCTCATTCTGACTCCTGAATCCTGACTTCTGACTACTTATTCCGTTCCGTCAAACGATCGAAATGTTGATCTTCTTCTCCTTGAGCCGACGCAGCAGCGGGGCTGGCGCATGTCGGTCGGTGATGATGAGGCTCAGGGCGGCCAGGCTGCCGAAGCGGGCGAAGGAGACTTTACCCAGTTTGGAGCTGTCGGCCAGGAGCACCACGTCGCCCGCGTGTTCCATGATCAGGCTCTTCGTATAGGCCTCGCGGGGATCGGTGGTGGTCATTCCGGCCTCGGCGGTGAGCCCGATGGTGCCCATGAAGGCGCGGTCGACATGGATCGGCTCGAGGGTGAAGCGGGTGAGGGGCCCCACGAATGTCTGGCTCAGGCGGCGCAGTTCGCCGCCCACCAGGATCAGGGCGGGGCCCCCTCCGGCCAGTTCGGCGGCCACGCGCAGGGAATTGGTCACCACGGTGATGTCGGCGCGGTCATGGAGCAGGGCGGCGAGCGCCAGCACGGTGCTGCCGCCATCCAGGAAGATCGAGTCCTTGGGTCGGATCAGGCGCGCGGCGGCTTCCGCGATGCGCAGCTTCTCAGCGGCGGCAATCGAGGTCTTGTCGTCGAACAGCGGCTCCTCCAACCGACTCTCGACCGCCACGGCGCCGCCGTGGACCCGGCGCAGTTCGCCGCGCGCCTCCAGGTGCAGGAGATCGCGGCGCACGGTCGGAGCCGAGACGCCCAGGCGCCCCGCCAGTTCGTCGACCCGCACAATGCGATGCTCGCGCACAATCTGGCGCAGCTTTTCAAAGCGGCCTGCCGCCAGGTCTTTGGAATCGGGTGTGATCACATCTGATCCGTAATGATTGAATTGGAAAGAATATAATCAGGAACGATCAAAAGCGCAAGGGGAAAAAGAATCAGGTGGGAGGTGTTAGGTGGGAGGGGGAGGGACCGAAAGGATGAGAAGTCTCATGGGCGATTTGGTTTGGCGCGTTCGGTGAGGCGGGCGCGGGTCATGCGTTCGCGCAGACCGCCTTCTTTGACGAAGGCTTCCTCCAGGTGGCGAAGTTGTTGGTCAAGGAGGTAGTTGGTGAGTTTGATTAAGCCGATCATTGTATTGGCGGCGATGGCGGGGTCGGAATGCTCAATGGCTTTCTTAAACGTTTCGTAGTTGGCGTTGGGCTGGCGGTTCAGTTCCCGGAGTCGCAGGGTAAGGGAATGATCCTTGGGCCACTCGGCCAGGTTCCGCACGCGCAGGTAGTCGCGGTAATCTTCCAGCAACTCCTCCAAACTGGCGCGCGCCACATTGGTCAGTTTGATTTCAGTTTCCTTGGACGTGCCGGAGGCTTGGCTGCCTTCGAGGATATTCTGCTTCCCGGAACGCGCCGCTTGCACCATCTGGTCATAGGTGCGGTCACGCTTCTCCAGATAGTGCTTGCAGAACCATACCGTGCCGTCATACACGATGCGGGTCTTCTGAAACGAGAGGAGCTTCTCGTAGCCGCCATGCGGTGGGATAAAGCGCTCGGTCATCAGTGGTACCTTTCGGAAGGGACGCAAAGGCCGCAAAGGACGTAAAGGGCCCAACGCTGCCGCAGAGCCGCTTGCGTCGCCTTTGTCCTTTTGGTCTCTTCTGGTTGCATCCCTTGCACTCCGAGAAACTCATCTCGGGTTTCGGGATGCTGGGTTGAGTCACTCATGGCATTCGCTTGCACCTCCCACCTCCCACCCAACACCTTCCACCGGTCTCATCTCGCCCAGGCGAAGACGGCGAGGATGGTGGCGCCGTAGAGGGCGAGGTTGACCAGCAGGGGGAGGTCGGAGAGGAGCGTCTTCTCCGGGCGGCCGCCGCTCTCGTGGCGGAAGACCAGGTCGAGGTAGCGGAAGATGCCGAACATGACGAACGGAATGGTCAGGGAGAGCCGCGAGGTGCCGAACTTCTGGATCGTGTCGGGCCAGAGGGTGTAGATCGCGTAGCAGACGATCGTGGCGGCGGCGGTGATGGCAATGAGCAGGTCGAGCAGCGTTCGGTCATACTGTTCGAGGCTGGCACGATGCGATTCAGCCGCCTCGTGGAGGGTCAGTTTTTCGTGCCGGCGCTTGCAGAGCGCCAGGAAGAGCGCCAGCATGAAGGCGCACAGCAGCAGCCAGGGCGAAATCGACACGCGCAAGGCGAGGCCGCCGGCGGCAGCGCGGAACACGAAACCCAGGGCGATGACGAAGACATCCACAAGCGCCACGCGCTTGAGGAAGAGCGTATAGGCGATCTGCAGTAGCACATAGCCGCCGGCCACGGCGGCAAAGCCCGGCGTGAGACGGAGGGCGGCCACTGCCCCAACCGCGAGGAGGACGACGGACATGAGACCCGCCAGCGGGATGGGTACGCGGCCGGCGGCGATGGGGCGGTGTCGTTTGACCGGGTGCAGGCGGTCGGCTTCCATGTCGCGGATGTCGTTCAGCAGGTAGATGGCGCTGGAAAGGACACAGAAGACGCCGGCGGCGGCGGCCGCGCGGCCCAGGGCAAGCCACGACACGGTCTGGTTGTGGTCGCCGAGCGCGAAGAAGAAAGCCGCGAGCACCACGGCGTTCTTGGTCCATTGGTTCGGACGCAGGGCACGGACGAGGTCCGGGAGGGACGGAGCCGCCTGGCGCGCGGGGGTCATCGGCGAGGGGACTCCTCGGGCGGGGTTCTCCGTCGTGGCCAGCGGCGCAGACCGTTCCGCAGCAGCAGCCGCCAGACCATCCCCAGCGCCTCGCGGAAGATGCGGGAATTCATCTTCGAATACCCGGCACGGCGGTCTTCGAACGTGATGGGAATCTCCACGATCCTGAACCCGTTGGTCCAGGCGGTGTGCGTCATCTCCACCTGGAACGAATAGCCGTTGGATCGGATGGCGTCCAGGTCGATGGCGGCCAGCACCTGGCGGCGGAAGCATTTGAATCCCCCGGTCGGGTCGCTGATGGGCAGCCCGGTGATCAGGCGCACGTAGGCGGCGCCGCCCATGCTGAGCATCAGGCGCCGGAGCGGCCAGTTGGTGATCCGGATGCCGTCCACGTAGCGCGAGCCCAGCACGAGATCCGCCCGTTCGGCGGCCTTGAGGAAGTTGGGGATCTCGGCGGGATTGTGGGAGAAATCTGCGTCCATCTCGAACATGAAGTCGTACCCGCGTTCCAACGCCCACTTGAAGCCTTCGATGTAGGCGCGGCCGAGCCCCTGTTTGGCCGCCTGATGAATGACATGGATCCGGGGGTCGGCGGCGGCCAAGGCATTGAGCAGGCTTCCCGTGCCGTCGGGCGAGTTGGCATCGACGAAGAGCAGGTGCGCGTCCGGCTTGATACCCAGCACAGCGGCGGCGATCGGGCCGACATTATCCTTCTCGTCATAAGTCGGTATGATAATCAGGGCTCCGCTCATGGGTCGCACTATAGGCGGTGCCTCTTCGCGAGAACAAGCAAAAAGGCGGCAAACAAGGGTAGGGTTACACCCCATAGCAGCTCATTGAGCCCAGCGGGTACGCTGTGATCAGTAACAGGGACGCATGATGAGGCCGGGTAAGGAACCCCACCAACGGGGGCTGTGGAGAGGAGCGCACGATGTTGTGGACGATCGCGGTAATACTAATCGTTCTTTGGTTATTGGGCCTGGTGAGCAGCAACACGATGGGAGGGTTCATTCACGTCCTCCTGGTGGTTGCCATCATCATGGTGCTGGTCAGGGTCATCCAGGGGCACTGATCGCGGACGTCCTGCCGGGACGTCGAGGTTGCAGAGGAACCGAATGAACATACGAAGGAGACAAATCATATGAGTTCAACCCGAATGATTGCCGTCATACTGATCGTACTGGGCATTGTGGTGCTCGCCTATTCAGGCATCACCTTCAAGACGCCTGGACAAGCGGTCGTGATTGGTCCCGTGCATGTGGAAACCACACGCAGCCACTATATTCCCCCGGTTGCCGGGGCGATTGCGCTCGTCGGCGGGCTCGTGTTGCTGGTCGCCGGAAACCGGAAGGACTGACCGGCGGAGTCGTCAGGAACCCAACCCCAACCCCATAATGCCACGGTGAAAAGAACTGCTGAAACGGCTGGATGGTCCCGACGCTACCAGAAAGCGTTGAGCGACTACCTTAAGCGCAGGCCAGGGTCAAGCCCGCGGCCTGCGGAGAGGCTGGGACGCCAGGCGGTGACCCTCGGGATGGAGCCGCTTGACGTGGCCGGGATTCACGAGCAGGCCCTTGCGGCGCTTGCCTTGCCACGGCGTTCATTGAGAACGTGGCGGAGCATGATCGCAAGGGCGAAGGCCTTCTTTGCCGAGACCATTGTCCCGATCGAGAAGACCCACGGCGCCGCTTTGGAGGACGAGGCCCGCGTCAAGCGGCTGACCCGGACCCTGGATCAGCGCACGACGGAATCGTCCGCCTCGACCCGGCACCTGGAACAGGGCGTCGCCCGGCGGCAGGCGGTGGAAACGGCGCTCAAGAAAAGCGGCAAACATCGCCACCAACTGTTGCGGGAGTCAAGACGTTTGCAGCAGTGTTTGCGGGCTCAGGCGCGCGAGATGTTCTCGGCGCAGGAGGATGAACGGCATAAGAACAGCCGCGAACTCCACAATGAGATCGCCCAGATCCTGCTGGCGATCAACCTCAGGCTATTGACGGTCAAGAACTCGGCCCAAAGCAACACGGGAAAGCTTGAGAAAGAGATTGCCGAGACGCAAGGGTTGGTGCAAAAATCCGTCAAAACGATCAAACGGTTGGCCCATGAATTCGGCGGCGATCATGAAAGGTAAGTGGCGGACCCTGTTGCCGCCCTACCAGACGGCATTGCGTCGGTACCTCCGGCACAGGACGGCGGCGCGTCTGCGTCCGGCGTTGACACTGGGGCGCAGGGCGGTGGCCCTCGGACTGGAGACGCTGGACCTGGCCCTGATTCACGAGCAGGCCTTGATGGCGCAGGTGCTGTCGGTGGGCGCCGACGAACGGCATCGGATCGTCGATCTGGCGAGGACGTTCTTTGCCGAGACCATTGTGCCGATGGAGAAGACGCACCGCTCGGCGCTGGCGGCCATCGTCCAACTCAGCCGACTGAATCAGGCGCTGAGCCAGCGCACGAGGACTCTCGCCGCCTCCACGCGGGAGTTGAAGAGAGAAATCGTCCGGCGCCAGGTCGTTGAAAGAACGCTCCGGAAAAGCGAACGGCACTCCGGTCAGTTACTGGAGGAATCGCAGCGGCTGCAGGAACAATTGCGGCTGCTGTCACGCCGGGTACTATCGGTGCAGGAGGAAGAGCGCAAGCGGATCAATCGCGAATTGCATGATGTCATCGCCCAGATGCTGACGGGCATCAATGTGCGGCTGGCGACGTTAAAGCGGGATGCCACGGCCAGCACCAAGGGCCTCGGCGAGAAGATTTCGCGCACGCAACGGCTGGTGGAACGATCGGTGGATATCGTGCATCGGTTCGCTCGCGAACTGCGCCCGGCGGTGTTGGACGATCTGGGGCTGATTCCCGCCTTGCATTCGCACATGAAGAAGTTCACCAAAGAGACGGGCGTCCGGGCGAGTTTGACGGCATTTGCGGGGCTTGAGCAATTGGGCAGCGCCAAGCGTACAGTCCTCTATCGTGTTGCGCAGGAAGCGCTGACCAATGTTGCCCGCCATGCGCACGCCAGTCGGGTGGAGGTGACCATCCAGCGACTGTCAAACGCCGTCTGCATGCACGTCACGGACAATGGCCGATCCTTCGATGTGGACCGGATGTGGCACGCCAAGAAGAGTCAGCACCTGGGGTTGCTCGGGATGCGGGAGCGGGTGGAGATGGTCGGTGGCCGGTTCACGATCGCCTCCTCGCCGGGCAAAGGCACCACGATCCAGGCGCAGTTTCCCTTCAAGAACGGCGCCAAGGAGCCTCAGCGCGCATGAAATCCGTCCCACCCATCACCGTGCTCCTGGCCGAAGACCACATGATTGTCCGGGAGGGTCTGAAGAAGCTTTTGGAGGCCGAGCGCGACATTGAGGTGGTCGGCGAGGCGGGCACCGGACGTCAGGCCGTGGAATTGACCCGTACACTGCGGCCCGCCGTGATCGTGATGGACATCGCCATGCCGCTGCTCAATGGCCTGGAGGCCACGCGCCAGATTCGCCACGCCATGCCTGACGCCAAGGTGATCATCCTGTCCGCGCACAGCGATGACGCCTACGTCGAGCGAGCAACGGCGGTGGGGGCGGCGGGATACCTGATCAAGCAGACCTCCGCCCACTTTCTGTCGGAGGCGATACGGGAGGTTCAAGGAGGGAAGACCTTTTTCAGCCCCACCATCGCCAAGCGACTCCGTGACCGCCATGAGCAATCGCTGGATCGGAAGGGGCGGGCAAAGACGACGTTGGTCCACCTGAGTTCGCGCGAGGTGGAGGTGCTCCAACTGATTGCCGAGGGTGAGGCCAACAAGCAGATTGCGGCGGAACTGGCCATCAGCATCAAGACCGTCGAAAAGCACCGGGACCATCTCATGCGCAAGCTTAACATCCACGACACGGCAAGCCTCACCCGGTACGCCATTGCGGAGGGGATCATCGACAGCGACGTCCCGTTGACCATCGTGTAGCTCCTGACAAGGGCAGTGGGCGCCGCTCCTCCCGGTGAACGGGAGGCTGCGTGGCGGCAAGGGACCCTCTGGCGGCGGCGTGCCCGATGCTGTATGCTCGCCGAACGATGAACGTAGTTCCACCGATGCTGAGTAAGATTGCGAACATGCGTCTTCCCGTGGCTTGGAGTGCGCTGGCCTTGTTCGCGGTGATCGTCGCCGTCATGGCTGCCGCCCGGCCGGTTTGGACGCCGCCCCCTGCGTTCGATGCCTACGGCTACATGGCGATGGCCGAGGATCCTTTTCACGAGCGCGCCTCGTTACGCCAGCAACAGCGTCTGTTTCCTGCCGTGGTGGTCCACCTCGTTTCCCGCACGACGGGGTTGGGCATCCCGGAGTCGTTCCGCCTTGTTGCCAACGTCGGTTTTGTGGCGTTTGCCGCCCTGCTCTACGTGCTGCTGCTGGGGCGGCGCGGATGCGATGGGCTGCTTGGCGCCGCGCTGGCGATCCAGGTGCTGTTGTTGTCGTGGCCGATCACGTACAACCTGAGCATGATCTACCAGGTCAGCGACATGCTGACGTATGTCTTTACGGCGGCCCTATGGTTGGCGATGGTGCGGCAGAGATGGGTGTGGGTATGGATTCTCGGGGTGGGGGCCGCCCTGACCCGGCAGAATCTGGTCGTGCTTGCGCTCGCCGGTGTTTCCCTCCATCTGTGGACGTTGCTGCGCGGGATGCTACGTCGACGCCGGACGGACAGGGGCACGGATGAACCAGACGGGGGTGGGTCGCCGCATCCGGGGATCGCCCGGATCCTTGCCGCGGCGGCCGGGGTTCTGTGTCTGATCGTCGGTGCGGTCATGCTGGGCCGGCAGCACGAATCGCCGGTCAGCCGCCTGGTCAGCACGGATCCAGAGTCTTTGCGGGCGATGCTGCGCGATGTGCTCCACCTGTCGCTGCCTTTCACCATCGTCATGCTGTGGCGGTGGCGCGAGATGGTTGCCTTGCTGTGCCGGTATTGGCCGCTGGCGCTGTTTGCCGTCGTCACGATCTACCAGCCGCACTCGCACTTCTTCCACACCGGTCCCGATAACGCCATGCGCATCGGCATGCAGGGTGTCTGGGTGCTCAACCTGATGGCCGGTTATGTGATCATCGACCGGTTGTCGCAACGCCCGGGAAGCCTGTTGCGCCTGTTTGTGCTGATTTGCCCGGTTCTGTGGGTCGCCATGCGCGGCTTCGAACAGTACGGCCTGCTGGCCGGCGGTGGATTGTGGACGGCGAGGGTGCTGGGTGCCTGCCTGCTGGCCCTGGCGGTGGCCGCACGGTCCCGTCCCGGTGACGTGGCCGGGATGTCCTGGGCGATGCGCAGGCGCGAGCCATGAAAGGGAGGCGGCTCCCTGGGTGCGCCGTTATCGATAGTGCTGCGCCTGGATCTCGAACAAGTGAGCGTATCGTCCGCCATGGCGGACCAGTTCCGCGTGGCTGCCCATGTCAGCGATCCTGCCATCCTCCAGCACGACGATGCGGTCCGCCATCCTGACGGTCGAGAAGCGATGGCTGATGATCACGGCCATGCGGCCTTCGGCCAACTGGCGGAACCGTTGGAACAAGTCGTGTTCGGACTGCGCATCCATCGCGCTGGTTGGTTCGTCGAGAACAATGATCTGTGCATTCCGCAGAAAGGCCCGGGCCAACGCGACTTTTTGCCACTGGCCGATGCTCAGTTCCTCGCCGCCCTCGAACCATTTTCCCAAAAGGGTGTCGTACCCGCGGGGCAATTGCCGGAGGACGTCATCCGCGCCCGCAAATCGCGCGGCGGCCATGACCCGTTCATCGGCAGGCGGAAGCTCGACGTTGCCGAACCAGATATTCTCGCGTCCCGTCACATTGTACCGCGCATAGTCCTGGAAGACGACGCCGATCTCGCGCCGCAGCGCCGCGGTTTCGAATGCGCGCAGGTCGATGCCATCCAGCGTGATGCGGCCCTCGTCAGGGTCATAAAGGCGGCATAGCAGTTTGACCAACGTCGTTTTGCCGACGCCGTTAGCGCCCACGAAGGCGATGTGCTCCCCAGGCTGAATACTCAGATTGACGTCATGGAGGACGCGGGGGCCGCCGGTCGGATATCTGCAGCGAACTCGGCGAATAGTAGAGTCCCGGGGCGAGGAATTGCCCTCCGAGATTTTCCGCGGCGGTCAACAGGATGCGACCCTCAGATCGGCCCAGGGCGTCGGCACAGGCTGCGGCAAAATCGATCCTGGCTGCGCTCAACAGGCCGGGAGCGACCACCGAACCAGCAGGCCCATTGGCATCGACCGCGTAGAGGGTCCCATTCACGCGGGCGGCCAGCAACCCGATGGAAACCCCGGAGGCCGGACTCAGCCCGACATCGCCATAGTTGGTGCCGCCACCCGTCGAGGTGATCGCGCGACCGGCCAGAATCGTGAAATGGGCCGCCGATCCCAGTTCGACGGGCCCGGGATTTGCTGCCAGCGCCCGATGCGGGAGTGGCACGGCTACCGCAAGGAAGAGGCCGATGATGAGTTGTTTCATTGACCTCACCCTAGCCGACCGTATCACCGTTCTCTATGGGGTATAACCCTGCCTCGAACCCAGGAATGGAAGCGGACCGGGCATCGGTAGGGTTTTACCCCATAGCGGAGATTGTTTGCTTTCCATACTCTGCAACCGATTACAGGGAAAACCATAATTACATAGGGAGAATAGCCATGGAACATACCAGTAGTGAAAAGATTGCAGACGCCTTCAAATTGCTTGAGGAGGCGGCGACGCAGAAGAAGGATGAACTCAAGAGCCTGATGTCCGACAAGTACACCCATCTGAGGGACATGATCGTTGAGACGGAGGGCAATGTCGTCAGATCGTTGTCCGACGCCGGAAAGCATGCGGTCAAGGCGGCGGCTCATGCCAAGGACGTTGGCGTCGAGAAGGCCCGGGAAATGGCCGGCGACATGGACAAGCACGTGCACCGCAATCCGTGGCCGTACATTGGGGGCACGGCGGCCATCGGTCTGTTGCTCGGGTATATTCTCGGCCGGAATCGCAAGTAACGTTGTTCAGAGGAGGAATGGATATGAAGATCGATAAGGCAAGGGTGATGGGTATTGTGGCGGCATGTGCCGTCGTGGCGGTGGTTGGGTGCAAACAAAAATCCGTGACGGAGCCGCCCAAGGCACCGGGGGTTGCGGAGAGAGCCGGCGAGGCATTGGACAGGGCTGCGGAGAAGACCGTGGAAGTGGCCACTAACATCGCCGAGAAGACCGTGGCAGTAGCCACCAATATCGCCGAGAAGACCAGTGAAGCTGCCAAGACAACGGTTGAAGCGACCAAGGACGTTACGGGCAAGGCGCTCGAGAAGACCGGCGAAGCCTTGGAAAAGGCGGGCACCGCTGTCGAGAAGACCGGTGAGACGATGCGGGAGTAAGGGACCATCCGCACGTGGCGACTCTGCGTCGGTGATGGATTCCGCAACGCGACTTTATTCTGGATCGTCTTTCGCCGCGAGGCTGTCTGGGCCTTCACTTGACGATCGGCATGTCGCGGAGTGGTTCCGCCACCCTGGCGCGTTCGTCATGATTCTGCTGGCCGGCTTCAGCCGCGTGTACCTGGGCGCTCACTATATGAGCGATGTACGGGGAGCCTTTCGCGGCGGGTGTGGCTTGGCTGGCGTTGTCGCTTACGGCGGTGGACACCTTGCGCCGAAACCGCAGTCGTCTGGCCCGGGTGCCTGGCGTCATCCAGGTAGGGTTACACCCCATGGTGCCCCATATCTTCCTGCCGTAACTTGATGGGGGGGAGATATCCTTGAAAACTGCTTACCAAACTAGTGCTGCGCTTGCCGGGGCGACCGTCCTGGTTGTTCTTGGGGTTGCGCTGTCGTTCTGGACGTTCAGGCAAATTGAGATCGCAGCCGAAGCGCGGGCTCAGACCTACAATGTCATACACCGCGCGGACCGGTTGTTGTCGGCATTGGTGGACGCCGAGACGGGTCAGCGCGGCTATGTATTGACCGCTGATGAAGTGTTCCTGGAACCGTACCTGGCGGTACGCGATAGCGTCAGCAACCAACTGACGGAACTGCGTCAGATTGCCGGAAGCGGCGCCGGCCATCGGCATCTGGACGCGCTGGTTCCATTGATATATGCCAAACTCGCCTATTTGTCGCAGAACATCGAGTCATGCCGCAACCATGACGTGCCGGGGGCACTGGCGAATGTGCGCAGTGTCCGAGGCAAGCAGGCGATGGATTCGATTCGTGCCGAGATCATGGGCTTCACCCAGGTTGAGGAAGGCGCGCTGGCGCAGCGTGAGGCGGGATTTCAATCGAGCATGCACGTCCTGTTCATCCTCATCATTGCTGCCAGTCTGTTTGCCTTGCTGTTTGCAGTATCATTTGCCTATTGGGTCTATCGCGAATCCCAGCAACGTCTTGACGCTGCGGTTCATCGCGAAACCCAACAGTTGTTGGAGAGTCAGGAGCAGGCGAATCGGCAACTGCAACGGGTCAACGCCGCCCTGCAGGTCAGCGAGGCAAAGCTCGCGGTGACGCTGCACTCCATTGGCGATGCCGTGATCGCCACTGACGCCGAAGGGCGGGTCACGCTCCTGAACCCCCTGGCCGAGCAACTCACCGGCTGGACTCTGGCCGAGGCCGCGGGGCACCCGGTGGAGGATATCTTCCAGATCATCAACCAGGAGACTCGGCTGCCTTCCACCGTCCCGATAAAGGCCACCCTGGCGCACGGCATGATTCAAGGGTTGGCCAACCACACCGTGCTGATCGCACGCGACGGCCGCGAACGCGCCATCGCCGACAGTTGCGCACCGATTCGGGACGGCGACGACCAGGTGGTCGGCGCTGTGTTGGTGTTCCGCGATGTTACCGGGGAATACACAGCGCAACAGGCCCTGCGCGATAGTGAGGAACAATACCGGCAGTTGTTTGAGGGATCGCACGACGCCCTGATGGTGCTGGTGCCGCCGGCGCGGTGTTTCACCGACGTGAACCATGCCACGCTGAGCTTGTTCGGGACCGTCAGTAAAACGGACTTCGTCAAACTCGGACTGGCGGACCTCTCGCCGGAACGGCAGCCAGATGGATGCCTTTCGGGCGAGAAGGCGCAGGAGATGACGGCCAACGCGCTGCGCGAAGGGTCCCACTTTTCCGAATGGCAGTTCCGACGCCTGAGCGGCGAGGCCTTTTCCGCCGAAGTGTTGCTGACACGCATGGAGGCGAAAGGGCAGGTCTGGTTGCAGACCACCGTGCGCGACATTACCGAACGCAAGGCGGCCGAAGAGGCGCTGTTGAAGGCGGGTGCCCTGCAGAGCGCCATCTTCAACAGCGCCAACTTCTCCAGTATTGCCACGGACGCGAAGGGCGTCATCCAGATCTTCAACGTCGGCGCGGAACGCATGCTGGGCTACGCGGCCGCCGACGTGATGAACAAGATCACGCCGGCCGACATTTCCGATCCGCAGGAAGTGATTGCGCGCGCGAAGGCGTTGAGCGTTGAGCTCGCCACGCCGATCACGCCGGGCTTCGAGGCGCTGGTGTTCAAGGCCTCGCGCGGGATTGAGGACATCTATGAGTTGACGTACATCCGCAAGGATGGCAGCCGCTTTCCGGCGGTCGTGTCGGTGACCGCCCTGCGCGATGCTCAGAACGCCATCATCGGCTACCTGCTGATCGGCACCGACAATACGGCACGCAAGCGGGCGGAAGAGGCGCTGCTGAAGGCGGGGGCCTTGCAGGCGGCCATCTTCAACAGCGCCAACTTCTCGAGCATCGCCACGGACGCCAAGGGCGTCATTCAGATCTTCAATGTCGGCGCGGAACGCATGCTGGGTTACGCGGCCGCCGACGTGATGAACAAGATCACGCCGGCCGACATTTCCGATCCGCAGGAAGTGATTGCGCGCGCGAAGGCGTTGAGCGTTGAGCTCGCCACGCCGATCACGCCGGGCTTCGAGGCGTTGGTGTTCAAGGCCTCGCGCGGGATTGAGGACATCTATGAGCTGACGTACATCCGCAAGGACGGCAGCCGCTTTCCGGCGGTTGTGTCGGTGACCGCCCTGCGCGATGCTCAAAACGCCATCATCGGCTACCTGCTGATCGGCACCGACAACACGGCCCGCAAGCAGATCGAGGCAGAGCAGAGACAGCTCGCACAACGCCTGCGGGATTATCAATTCTACACGCGCTCCCTGTTCGAAGCCAACATCGACGCGCTGATCACCACCGATGCATTCGGCATCATCACCGACGTCAACAAGCAGATGGAGTCGCTCACCGGTTGCACGCGTGACGAGTTGATCGGCGCGCCGTTCAAGAACTATTTCACCGATCCTGAGCGGGCCGAGACCAGCATCAAACTGGTCTTGAGCGAAAAGAAACTCACCAATTACGAACTCACGGCCCGCGCCAGGGATGGCAAGGAGACCGTGGTGTCCTACAATGCGACCACCTTCTACGATCGCGACAGGAAGCTGCAGGGCGTGTTCGCCGCGGCGCGCGACGTCACCGAACGCAAACGCCTGGATCAGGTGCTGCAGGAGAAGAACATCGAACTGGAGAGCGCCAAGTCTGTGGCGGAAAAGGCCAATCTTGCCAAATCGGATTTCCTTTCCAGCATGAGCCATGAGTTGCGCAGCCCGCTCAATGCGATCCTCGGGTTCGCCCAGTTGATGGAGTCCGATGCCCAGCCGCCAACGCCCGACCAGAAGGAAAGCATCGCGCAGATTCTTCAGGCGGGCTGGCACCTGCTGAAGCTGATCAACGAAATCCTCGATCTCGCGAAGGTGGAGTCCGGGCAGGTGCCGTTGTCCCGGGAGCCGGTCGCCCTGGCCGAAGTCATGCTCGATTGCCAGAGCATGATCGAGATCCAGGCGCAGCAGCGTGGCATCAGCATGGTTTTTCCTCCGTTCGATGTGCCCTATTTTGTCGATGCCGATCGGACCCGGGTGAAGCAGGTTCTCGTCAATCTGCTCTCCAACGCGGTCAAATACAACATCCCGCAGGGGAAGGTTGAGGTGACATGCGCCGAGGTCACGCCCGGACGCATTCGCGTGAGCATCAGGGACACCGGTGCGGGACTGTCCCCGGAACAGGTCGCGCAGTTGTTCCAGGCGTTCAATCGTCTCGGGCAGGAAGCTGGCGGCGAGGAAGGCACCGGCATCGGCCTCGTGGTAGCCAAACGGCTGGTCGAGCTGATGGGGGGCGTCATCGGCGTGGAAAGCGCCGTTGGCGCGGGAAGCGTTTTCTGGTTCGAATTACATTCGGCTGCCGAGCCCCACCTTTCCATGGCGGGAGGCGATGCCGTGGCATCGGTCCAGTCGCAGGTGCGGGGGACGCACACCTTGCTCTACATCGAGGACAACCCGGCGAACCTGAAACTGGTTGAGCAGCTTATCGTGCGCCACCCCGACATACGTCTGCTGACCGCGGTGAATGGGACCAGCGGCATCGCGATCGCGCGCGCGTCCCAGCCGAATGTCATCCTGATGGACATCAATCTGCCTGACATCAACGGTTTTGAGGCCCTGAAGATCCTGCGTTCGGACCCGGCCACGACGCACATTCCCCTGATTGCCGTCAGTGCCAATGCCATGCCACGTGACATCGAGAGGGGCCTGAAGGCGGGGTTCTTCCGCTACATAACCAAACCCATCAAAGTCAACGAATTCATGGATGCTTTGGGCGTGGCCCTGGACCATGCAGAGAAAGGCAAGACATGACGTCCACCCCACAACCGCGGGCCACGACTATCATGATCGTGGACGATAAGCCAGCCAATGTGCGGTTGCTGGAGAAGATGCTTGAGGATCGCGGCTGTAAACCACAGCCGGTCCTGAGCGGTAAGCTGGCGCTACAGGCCGCACGCACGGAACCGCCCGACCTGATTCTGCTCGACATCAATATGCCGGACATGAACGGCTACGAAGTGTGCGAGCAACTCAAGGCCGACGCAGCGCTGAAAGATATCCCGGTTATCTTTGTCAGCGCACTGTATGAGACGATGGACAAGGTGAAAGCGTTTCGTGTGGGCGGGGTGGATTACGTGACGAAACCGTTCCAGCTTGAGGAAGTCTATGCCCGCATCCAGACTCATCTGCAATTGCGTCGGTTGGAGAAGCTCCGCGATGACCTCACCCATATGGTTGTCCACGATTTGCGTAATCCGCTGGCGGGCATCTCCATTCTTCTGAAGATTCTGAAGAAGAGCGAGGTCCAGAACCTCACCGCCGGCACGAGGGAACTCGTCGAGTTGGCGTGCGGCAGCGTCGAAGAGTTGTTCACCATGATCGATTCACTCCTCGACGTCAGCAGAATGGGGGCGGGTGAGATGAAACTCCATCGCGAGCCGTGTGATGTCGAGGCTCTCATCCGCGCCGTATTGGCTGCAACCCAACCCTTGCCGGGTAACCGTACCGTGACACTCGATGTACCGGAATCAGCGCCTATCGTCAGGGTGGACGTCGGTGTGATTCGGCGGGTGCTCCAGAACCTGTTTGGCAACGCTCTCAAGTATGCCCCGGTTGGCAGCGACGTCCGCATTGTTGTCACACCAGCACGCGACGAAGTGCGTGTCGCCGTTATGGATGCCGGCCGCGGCATTGCGCCCGAATACCACCAGCGTATCTTTGAGAAATTCGGCCGGGTTGAAGATCGCACACATCGTCTGGGAACGGGTTTGGGATTGACGTTCTGCAAACTGGCCATCGAAGCCCACGGCGGCCGTATTGGTGTCGAAAGTAAAGTCGGGAACGGCAGTACGTTCTGGGTGGTGCTGCCCCGGCTGAACGGGGGTCTCGGGGCTTCCTAGAACATGATCAGTTCATCCGACATCCTCCACGGCAAAGTCCTGATCGTCGACGATCAGGACACCAATGTCCTGCTGCTCGAGCGGATGCTGCGCGGTGCCGGCTATGATTCGGTCGCGTCCACGACCAATCCGGGCGAGGTGTGCGAACTTCACCGCAAGAACTGCTTTGACTTGATCCTGCTCGATCTCCAGATGCCCGGCACAGACGGATTCCAGGTGATGGAGGGGCTCAAGGAGATCGAGCAGGACGGTTACCTTCCGGTGCTGGTCATCACCGCCCAGCCGGGCCACAAATTGCGGGCGCTCAAGGCCGGGGCGAAGGATTTCATTGGCAAACCGTTTGAACTGGCCGAGGTGCTGGCGCGCGTTCACAACATGCTGGAAGTGCGCCTGCTGCACAAGGCCTTGATCAATTACCGCGACGTGTTGGAAGCGCGAGTGAGGGATAGGACTGCCGACCTCCAGGAAAGCTACCTGGAGACCATTTTCACGATGACGCGTGCGGCGGAACACAAAGACGAAGACACCGGCGCCCACGTACAGCGCATCAGCCATTACAGTCGCGAACTGGCCAGGATGCTCGGCTTGGACGACATGTCCGTCGAGCAGATCTTCTTCGCGAGCCCGATGCACGACATAGGCAAGATAGGCATTCCCGATCACATCCTGCTCAAACCGGGAAGCTTAACACCGGATGAGTGGGAGATCATGAAAGGGCACACGTCCATGGGGGCGAAGATCCTCGGCAACAGCAAGTCAGCCTGCCTCAAGATGGGCGCCGAGATCGCGCTCAATCACCACGAACGCTGGGACGGCGGGGGCTATCCGAACGGCAAACGGGGGGAGGCGATTCCCCTGACGGCGCGTATCATGCATATTTGCGACATCTATGACGCCCTCCGAAGCAAGCGGCCCTACAAACCCGCCTTCGACCATGTGAAGACCATGGCGATCATGACGGACGGCGACAACCGCACCCGGCCTGAGCACTTTGACCCCGCGCTCTTTGCCCTGTTCAGGCAAAACCACCAATCATTCCGCGACATCTTCGAGACGCACACGGCATAGATGACCGGGGTTCGTCCTTGCTGAAGGAACCACATGCAGGCCTTGTCGTTACGCTGGCAAAACTGGAAGGCAGGGCGGGCTCGCCTGCGTGCGAGCGAGCCGCCCTTGCGCGCCGAGCTGTTCAGCGGCGAGCAGTTGCGCCGGCACGCCATAGCCTTGGCGGGACAGCACCAACTGGACCCGAACCCCGGCCCGAATCGGTTATTGCTGCGGTTGGCGGACAACGAGCAAGTGCTCATTCAGGCCTACGATCTGGTAACCGGCGCGGAGGCCGAGGGTCGGCGTATTGCCCCGGCGGGCGAATGGCTCCTGGATAATTTCTACCTGATCGAGCAGCAAATCCGCCTGACACGGCTGCATTTGCCGCGAACGTACAGCCGCGAGTTGCCGCGGCTGTCCAATGGAGAGGCGGCGGGGTTCCCCCGCGTGTATGACATCGCCCTGGAGCTGATTGCCCACGTGGACGGTCGCATCGACGCGGAGAACCTCATCCATTTCGTGACGGCCTACCAGTCGGTCACCCCTTTGACGCTCGGTGAACTGTGGGCCGTGCCGATCATGCTGCGGTTGGGACTGATTGAAAATCTGCGGCGCGTGTCAGTGCATATCGCCCGGCGGCGCCGTGATCTGAATCTGGCCAACCTGTGGGCGGGCCGCCTGTTGTCAGCGGCGGAGAATGAGCCAACCACGGTCCTCCATGTATTGGCGGAGTTGGCGCTCTCCGAGCCGCCGTTCAGCAACCAGTTCGTGGAGGAATTCTGCGGCCGGTTGCAGGGGCAGAGCCCGGTGCTGGCAACCGTGGAGAGCTGGGTCCAGCATCGTCTCGCCGATCAAGGCCTGACCCGTGAGCAATTGCAGCGGGCGGATAATCAGACCCAGGCGGCCGATCAGGTGTCCATCGGCAATAGCATCGGCAGCCTGCGCCTTCTGAGCGCGATGGACTGGCGGACCTTCGTCGAGGCAATGAGCGTCATCGAGCGAACGCTTCGCACCGATCCCGCCGGCGTGTATGCGGGCATGGATTTCGCCACGCGCGACCGGTATCGTCACTGCGTGGAGACGCTGGCGCGGCAGGCCGGGGTCGCCGAGGACGTGGTGGCCGGCGCCGCGATCCGCCTCGCGACGGAAGCGTCCGACCGCGCCGGCCCGCAGGTGCGCGCCGCGCACGTGGGATTCTATCTCATCGACCAGGGTCGCCCGCCGCTGGAGAGGCTGGTCCACGTTCGCTGGTCGTTCCGGCGGTCCCTCAAACGGATGGCGCGCCGGATCCCGGTGTTCTGTTATGTCGCGCCCCTGCTGGTCATCACGACGGTCACGGCCGGCTTGCTGTTGACGCCGGTCCGCTTGATAGGCTGGCACGACTGGCGGGTCTGGCTGTTGCTGGCGCTGGGAATCGTCGGCGCATCGCAGATGGCGGTTGCGCTGGTGAATTTGCTGACGAATGCCATGGTTGGCCCGCGTCGCCTCCCGCGCCTGGACCTCTCCACGGGGATCCCGGCTGCCGACCGTACCATGGTGGTTATCCCCACACTCCTGACCAGCCCCCAGGCCGTTGCCGGTCTGTTGGAAGGCCTGGAGATCCGCTACCTGGGGAACCGCGACCCGAATCTCCTGTTCGCCTTGCTCACTGACTTCTGTGATGCGCCCGAGTCCGTGCAGCCCGACGACGCCGACCTGCTGAGGCTGGCACGCGAGGGCGTTCAGTCGTTGAATGCGCGCTACGCTCCCGAGGGCGTGATCGTCTTTCATCTGTTTCATCGATCGCGCGTATGGAACCCCCACGAACGCCTCTGGATGGGCTACGAACGTAAACGGGGCAAGCTGGAGCAGTTCAACGCGCTGTTGCGCGGTGGGCCGTGCGATCCGTTCACCGAGATCGTCGGCGATCCGGCGATCTTCCCCTCCATCCGGTACGTCCTTACGCTGGACACCGATACCGGGCTGCCGCGCGATGCCGCCCGCAAACTGATCGGCACGATGGCGCATCCGCTGAACCGGCCGCGGTTCGATCCCTCAACGGGCCGCGTGGTCGAGGGCTACGCCATCCTGCAGCCACGCACGCCCATCAGCCTGCTCTCGGCCAATCGCTCGCGATTCGCCCAGCTCAGTGCCGGCGAGGCCGGGATCGATCCCTATACGCGCGAGGTGTCCGACGTGTATCAGGACTTGTTTGCCGAAGGATCCTACGTCGGCAAGGGCATCTATGACGTGGACGCGTTCCGGCAGGCCACGGCCGGCCGCTTTCCGGAGAATCTCATCCTGAGTCACGATCTGGTGGAAAGCGGGTATGCCCGGTCGGCTCTGGTCACGGACGTGGAACTGCATGAGGACCACCCGTCGAGTTTTGTCGCGGAAATGAGCCGCCGCCATCGCTGGATCCGGGGCGACTGGCAGATTGCCGGCTGGCTCCTGCCGCGCGTGCTCGGGCCGGCCGGCAAGCGCCTGCCGAACACGCTCAGTGCGCTCGGCTGGTGGAAGATATTCGACAACCTGCGCCGCAGCCTCGTGCCGCCCGCCCTATTGCTGCTGCTGTTTGGCGGCTGGCTGATGGCGCCGGCGCCGCCGGGCTTCTGGACGCTGTATGTACTCCTGCTGTCTTTGCTGCCCGTCCTGGCGTCAACACTGATGGACATGGTTCGCAAACCCCGGGACCGGGACTGGGCCATGCACCTGGGCACGGCCGTGAAATCGCTGGGCCGCCAGTTGGCTGAGGCCGGCCTGACGCTGGGCACCTTGCCGTATCGTGCCGTCATCCATCTGGATGCGATTCTCGTGTCCGGCGGGCGCATGGTGTTCACCCGGCGTGGGCTGCTGCTCTGGCACACGCCGCGCTATGCCCGGCGCAACGCCTGCACGGCCCGGGCCGACTTTATCAGGGAGATGTGGGTCGCGCCGTTATTCGCCATGGCGGGTGCGGCGGGGCTGGCGCTGACGCATCCCGCCGAGCTGGCCATCAGCGGGCCGCTCTTGCTGCTGTGGCTGGTGTCCCCCCTCGTTGCCTGGTGGATCAGCCGGCCCATCGTGCCGGCGCCGACGGGGTTATCCGAGGCGCAGGGGGCGTTCCTGCGCGGTTTGGCCCGCCAGACCTGGCGCTACTTTGAAGTGCTGGTCAACGCGGACGAGCATTGGCTGCCGCCCGACAATGTCCAGGAGGTCCCCGAGCCCCTGATCGCCTCCCGTTCCTCGCCGACCAACATCGGCATGGCGTTGCTGTCCAATCTGGCGGCGAGCGATTTCGGCTACCTGTCCACCGGCCAATTGCTCGATCGCACGGAGAACACCCTCGCCACGATGGAACGCCTCGAGCGCTATCGCGGTCATCTCTATAATTGGTACGACACGCGGACGCTCAAGCCGCTGCGCCCGCTCTACGTATCGAGTGTCGACAGCGGCAATCTCGCCGGGGCGCTGGTCACGTTGCGGGCCGGATTGCTGGAGCTGAAAAGCCAACCCATCTTTTCGCCGCGGGTTCTGACCGGGTTGAGTGACACCCTGGAAATGCTGTCGTCTCCGGCCATCGACGGACTCCGGGGAAGACTGCAATCATCCCCTCCGGCCACGTTGCCCGCCGCGTGGGCGTTGCTCCAGGAGCTTGGCCGTGAGGTTGCCGCACTGCCGGGCGTCGGCGACCCTGAGCAGCAAGGATGGGGTCACGCGCTCGCCCGGCAATGCGACGCCGCCCGGGACGATCTGCAATACCTGGTCCCCGATCCCCGGTCATTCGATCACGTGCCGACGTTGCAGGAGTTGGCCGGCGCACCCACGGGGGGCGAGCGCGCCGCCGAGCGCATCCGGCGGATCGAGCAACTCGCCCAGCGGTGCGTCGAACAGGCGGCGATGGACTTCGCTTTCCTGTACGATCCCTCCCGCGACCTGATGTCCATTGGCTACAATGTCACTGACCGCCGCCGCGATCCGTCGTACTACGACCTGCTTGCCTCGGAGGCGCGGCTGGCCAGTTTCGTCCTGATTGCCCAGGGTCAGTTGCCGGAGGACCACTGGTTTGCCCTGGGCCGGCAGTTGACCACCCATGCGGGCGCGCCGGCGCTGCTGTCGTGGAGCGGGTCGATGTTCGAGTACCTGATGCCGTTGCTGGTGATGCCGACCTATGAGCACACGCTGCTCGATCAGACGTATCGGACGGTCGTGGCGCGCCAGATTGAATATGGCCGCCAGCGCGGCGTGCCGTGGGGCATTTCCGAGTCGTGCTACAACACCACTGACGCCCACGGCGTCTATCAGTACAGCGCGTTCGGCGTACCGGGGTTGGGCTTCAAACGCGGCCTTGCCGACGACCTGGTCGTTGCGCCGTACGCGTCGGCGCTGGCCCTGATGGTCGCCCCCCGGGCGGCGTGCGAAAATCTCGAGGCGTTGGCGGCCGCCGGCTACCAGGGCGCGTACGGGCTCTATGAGGCGATCGATTTCACGCCCACCCGCGTGCCGCGCGGTAGAAATGGCGCTCCGCTTCGCAGTTTCATGGCGCATCACCAGGGGATGAGTCTGCTGGCGCTCGACTATCTCTTGCTGAACCAGCCCATGCAGCGCCGGTTTCTGTCTGACCCGGCCCTTAAGGCGTCGGAGTTGCTGCTGTGCGAGCGTATTCCCAAGGTCGTCTCCCCGTTGCAGCCGCATGCGGCGGAAGTCAGCGCCGCGCGCCGTCCGCCGGAGGTCGCCGCCGCCACCATGCGGGTGTTCCCGTCGCCGCACACCCCGATTCCCCAGGTGCATCTGTTGTCCAACGGCCGCTATCACGTCATGGCCACCAACGCGGGTGGCGGGTACAGCCGGTGGAAGGACATGGCGGTCACCCGTTGGCGCGAGGACGCCACCTGTGACGGGTGGGGGACGTTTTGCTATCTGCGTGACGCCGCGACCGGTGTGCTATGGTCGTCGGCCTATCAACCGACCCGGCGCCCATCGAAGACCTACGAGGCGATTTTTGTGCAGGGCCGCGCCGAATATCGCCGCCGCGATGAGGACATCGATGCCCATACGGAGATCGCCGTGTCGCCGGAAGACGATGTCGAAGTCCGCCGCATCACGCTGACGAATCTTTCGCCCCATACCCGCACCCTCGAGCTGACCAGCTATGCGGAAGTCGTCCTTGCGCCGCTGAACGTCGACCTGGCGCACCCGGCCTTCAGCAATCTGTTCGTCGAAACGGAAATTCTCCGGGACGCCCAGGCCATCCTGTGCACGCGGCGGCCCCGCGCGCCCGGCGAGCAACCGCCGTGGATGTTCCACCTGATGACCACGCAAGGGACGCCGGCGGGCGAGGCGTCCTACGAGACGGACCGGTCCGCATTCATCGGCCGCGGCCGCTCCGTGGCCTACCCGGCCGCATTTGACGCGGTCGGCCCGCTCTCCAACACGGATGGCTCGGTGCTCGATCCCATGGTTGCCATTCGACGGAGCGCTGTCATTGATTCCGACACCTCCGCCAACTGGCATGTCGTCTCCGGCATGGCCGCCACACGCGGGGAGGCTCTGGCCCTGATCGACAAGTATCGCGAATCCAGTTTCGCGGCGCGGGCGTTCGAGATGGCCTGGTCGCACAGCCAGATTGTGCTGCGGCAATTGCAGGCCACCGAGGCCGAGGCTCAAGTGTATGCGCAGTTGGCCAGTTCGGTGATCTACGCCAACCCGCTGCACCGGGCCGGCGCCGGCATTCTCACCCGCAACCGGCTCGGCCAGTCCGGTTTGTGGGCCTTCGGGATCTCGGGCGACCTGCCGATTCTCCTGATGCGCATCGCCGACGTGCACCGGATCGACCTGGTGAAGCAGGTGCTCCAGGCCCACGCCTACTGGCGCGAAAAGGGACTGGAGTCCGACCTCGTCATCCTGAACGAGGATTTCTCAGGGTACCGGCAGGTCTTGCAGGACCGGATCCTGGGCTTGATTGCCGCGGGTACGGAAGCGGACCGGGTGGACAAGCCCGGCGGGATCTTCCTGCGGCGAAGCGAGCAGTTGACGGAGGAAGACCGGGTCCTGCTGCAAACGGTGGCGCGGGTGATCCTGACCGACAGCGCCGAGACCCTGGCCGAGCAGGTTGAGCGGCAGGCGCCGATGGCGCGCCGGATTCCCCGTTTCGCGCCGACGCGGTCGTTGCTGCCGGCGGCAACGACCGCGCCCTCTGCGCGCGAACGCGTGTTTTTCAACGGGTTGGGCGGATTCACGCCGGATGGACGGGAGTACGTGATTTCGCTGGGGCCGGGACAGAACACGCCCGCCCCGTGGGCGAACGTTCTGGCCAACGCGCACATCGGCACGGTGATCTCGGAAAGCGGCGGGGCGTACACCTGGGTCGATAACGCCCATGAATTCCGGCTCACCCCCTGGCACAACGACCCCGTGACCGACGCCAGTGGCGAGGCGTTTTACATTCGTGACGAGGAAACCGGCCAGTTCTGGTCGCCGACGCCGTTGCCCGCGCGCGGGAATGGAACCTATGTCTGCCGGCATGGGTTCGGCTACAGTGTGTTTGAATATGCGCAGATGGGGATTACCTCGGAGCTGTGGACCTACGTGGCCCTGGATGCGCCCGTGAAACTGGTGGTGGTGAAGGTGCGCAATCGCTCGGGCCGGGCCCGGCGCCTGTCGGTCACCGGGTACTGGGAGTTGGTGCTCGGCCAATGGCGGCACGCGAACCTGATGCACGTGGTCACCGAGATCGACCCCAACACGGGCGCCTTGTTCGCCCGCAATGTGTACAATCGCGAATTCGCCGGCAAGACCGTCTTCGTCAATGTCAGCGAGGCCGAGCGGAGCGTCACCGGCAATCGTACGGAGTTCATGGGGCGCAACGGCGTGTCCGCCAATCCCGCGGCGATGCACCATGCGCAACTCTCCGGGCAGACCGGCGCGAGCCTCGACCCCGGCGCGGCGTTGCAGGCCCCGTTCGAACTGGCTGACGGCCAGGAGCGTGAACTGGTCTTCGTGCTGGGCGCCGGCAACACCACTGAGGAGACCCAGCAACTGGCCCGGCGATTCACTGGCCTGGCCAGTGCGCGGCAGGCCCTGGAGAGCGTCTGGGAATTTTGGAAACAGACGCTGGGCGTGGTGTACGCCGAGACGCCGGATCCCGCTTTGAATCTGCTGGTCAATGGCTGGCTGGAGTACCAGACGCTGGCTTGCCGCTATTGGGGCCGGAGCGGATACTACCAATCCGGCGGCGCGTACGGGTTCCGCGACCAACTCCAGGACACGGCCGCGTTGCTCCATGCCGCCCCGTGGACCGCCCGCGAGCATCTGCTGCGGTGCGCCGGTCGCCAGTTTCGCGAAGGCGATGTGCAGCACTGGTGGCATCCGCCCACCGGTCGCGGCGTGCGCACGCACTGCTCCGATGATTACCTCTGGCTGCCGTATGCGACCTGCCGGTATGTGGAGACGACCGGCGACACCGGCGCGCTCGACGAGAGCGTGCCATTCCTCGAAGGCCGCCCGGTGAATGCCGACGAGGAATCGTACTACGATCTGCCGCAGCGTTCAGGGGAGTCCGGCACGCTCTACGAGCATTGTGTGCGGGCGATCAAACACGGCCTGAGATTCGGCGGGCACGGTCTGCCGCTGATCGGCAGCGGCGACTGGAACGACGGCATGAACCTCGTCGGCGAGAAAGGCAGGGGCGAGAGCGTGTGGCTGGCCTTCTTCCTGTATCACGTGTTGCAGCGCTTCGCGGCCCTGGCGCGACGCAGGGGCGACGTCGATTTCGCCGACCAGTGCCTCAACGAGGCAACGCCATTGCAGCAGAGCATCGAACGGCATGGGTGGGATGGCGACTGGTACCGGCGCGCGTACTTCGATGACGGCACGCCGCTCGGCTCGGTCACGAACGAGGAATGCCAGATCGACTCCATTGCCCAGAGCTGGGCGGTATTGTCGGGCGCGGCCATTCCGGCCCGGGCCCGGCTGGCCATGGACGCGGTGGATCAACGACTGGTCCGGCGCGATGCGCGCCTCATCCAACTCTTCGATCCGCCGTTCCATCAATCCGCGCTCGAGCCCGGTTACATCAAAGGCTATGCGCCCGGGGTCCGCGAGAACGGGGGCCAGTATACGCATGCCGCGATCTGGGCCGCCATGGCCTTCGCGGAACTGGGTGACACCGAGCGGGCCTGGGAACTGTTCTCGATGCTCAACCCGATCCGCCATGCGACTGACATGGCCGAGGTCAACCGCTACAGGGTCGAGCCCTATGTCGTTGTCGCCGACCTCTATGCTGTCGCGCCGCATGGCGGTCGCGGCGGCTGGACCTGGTACACGGGCTCCGCGGGCTGGATGTACCGGCTGATCGTTGAGACGCTGCTCGGCGTGCGGCTGGAAGTGGATAAATTGCATCTGAACCCGCGGCTGCCGCGCGCCTGGGAATCGCTCAAGCTTCATTACCGCTACCACGAAACGTTCTACCACATCAGCGTGAAACGGACTGGAGCGGGAGAAACCCAGCCGGCCCGCATGTTTGTGGACGGCCAGGAGCAACCTGGCGCCATGATCGCACTCGTTGACGACCGCCAGGAACATGCCGTCGACATGACGGTCGTCTGACCCGCCACAATCCGGCACCAGTAGGGTTACACCCCATAGCATGGGGGCGGTGCATCGCCTACCGTGTCCGCAGAAGTCAACCGAACCCAAGGTCAGCAGCAGAGGAGGTGCAGCGGAAAACGTATGCGGATGAACAGTTTCAGGAAGAGTGATGATCCCCCCAACAACAAACATATCGAGGTAGTGGAATGAAACAGAAAGTCATATTGTCTTTAGCGTTTACAGCGGCCGCGGCCGCCATGCTTGTCGCCAGTGCGCCGGTGCGCGCGTCGGAGACCGATGAAAAGATCGAACCGTCGTTCAAACAGACCTACGTCTACAGGACCTATCTCAAGGACGATGCCGTCAAGGCCGAGGCCAGGAATGGGGTCGTCACACTGACCGGGACCGTGGCCGAGGAATCCCACAAGGCCCTGGCCCAGGAGACCGTGGCGAGTTTGCCCGGGGTCACCCGCGTGGATAATCAGTTGGCGACCAAAGCCGAGGTTGCCGCTGAGAACGCGGACATCTGGATCGGCCGGAAGGTGAAGCTTGCGCTGCTGTTCCATCGCAACGTCAACGCAGGTAATACCACTGTGGAAGTCAAAGATGGAGTGGTGACGTTGAGAGGCGAAGCGTCAAGCACGGCCCAGAAGGAACTGACCACCGAATACGCTACCGACATCGAAAATGTGAAGTCGGTGAAGAATGAGATGACGGTGGCCGCGACTCCGGTTGCGGGGGAACGGACCGAGGGCGAGAAGATCGATGACGCGTCCATCACTGCCCACGCCACGTGAGGAGCCGTGATGAAGGATGACGACGGGGCTCTGCCTCCCGCAGACGGGGATGAGTCCATGGCGCAGTTCTGCAATTTCATGCTGCAGACCGCCCGAACAGACGAGGCCAAACGCCTGTTTCGGCAATTCGTGGAGCATGAGAGAACCCAGTCGCCGGCACATCGCAATTCCGCTCGAAGCTCCCGGCATGGCGACGGTTTGGGCTCGGCAGGATGTGCTTTCAGAGCGAGAGGAAGGGTTTCACCCCAATGACGGAACGGCCGTGGCCATCGAGCGCGTGACGAACGCCGTGCGCATCCCCGGCCACCGCATTCGACTTCTCGGAGACAGACCGCTTGGCAGCTCGCATGCTGAGGAGGGCCTCCCATGAATTCCGACGCCCCCGGCTCCTCCCCGATGCGATCATCCTCTGTGTGCTCCTATTCTGACTCCTGGCTCCTGAATTCTGGATACCTGAGCAGTTGCGTTTTTTCTTTCACCGGGTCCATCGATTGTGTTAAGGAGGATCAGTTTCCGGGCCGTTGGTCCGGAAGAGCGTAACAGGCGAGGCAGCGGGAGATTCAGTGGTATGAAACAGAGCAATATTTTTCAGTGGGCGGCGTGCGTGGGTTTGGCGGTAGGCCTCTGCAGCGGCACGGCGTTTGCCGCCGTGCAGGAGAAGGGCAACGAACACCCCTTGAACATGAGCGTTTCGATCGGTCGGATTGACTTTGAGGGTGATTTCCCGACCGATGATGGCTTTATCGGGACGGTGCGCCTGGGCTACGATTACTCCCGTTGGTGGACGTTTGAAGCGGGGCTCCTGCTCTGCCCCTACCTGGAGGGGTCGTCCTACATCGATTATGACAATCTCAGGGGCCAGGGGGCCGGGGCCGAAATCAATCGTCTTGAGGATGAGGCGGGTGTGGATTCAACATGGGCGGTGGGGTTGACGGGGGATGCCCTGTTCCACTTCACCCCCTGGAAGCGCGTGGACCCCTTCCTGACGCTCGGCGTGGCGGCGATCCGGTTCGGCGATTCGTTCCGGAACCACGACGAAACCGATGCGGCCCTGCGCGGCGGCGGCGGCGTCTTCTATAACTTCAATGACGAGTGGTCGGTGCGCGGCGATTTCCGCGCCGCCATGGCGGGCCTGAGTGACAAGGGCACCGTCAACTCCACCATCGATGTCGGGGTGAGGTACGTGTTCGGCGCGCATGTGCCGCCGGCCTACAGTGTCTCCGGCGGTCCGCTCGACAGCGACGCCGACGGCCTGACCGATGATGAGGAAATCAACAAGTACCGCACCAATCCCAATGACCCGGACACGGACGCCGACGGGTTGAGCGACGGCGATGAGGTCTTGAAGTGGAAGACCGATCCTCTGAATCCCGACACCGATTTCGATGGTCTCAAGGATGGCCCCGAGGTCTTCAACCACAAGACCAATCCGCTGATGCAGGACACCGACAAGGGCGGCGTGGCGGACGGGCATGAGGTCATCGAGGATCACACGAATCCGCTCGACCCGCGCGATGACCTGATCCTTTACACGTTGAACATCCAGTTTGATTACGACAAATCGATCATCAAGCCCGAGTTCTTCAAGGACCTGGACGTGATCGGCAAGGTGCTCCAGCGCGATCCCGGCGCCACGGCGCGGATCGAAGGACATGCGGATCAGCAGAAACGGTCGCGCAAGGACTACAACGACAGGTTGTCCGAGCGCCGGGCCAAGGCGTGTCTCGACTACATTGCAAGCAAGTGCGGGATCGAACCCGGTCGCATGGTGGCGGTCGGCTATGGTTTCAGCCGGCCCAAGGCGCTGAACGGGCCTGACGGCAATCCGGTGAACCGCCGCGTGGAAGTCTACATCCGCAAATCGGATGGCGGCGGCGTCAAGATGACCGATGCCGTGCATACCGAGCCGGCCCCGGTGAAGTAACGTCTTCCGGATTCAGCGGGACCCGAAGCACCTGTGTTTCGGGTCCCTTTTTTTTGACAAGGCGACCGTACGATCATGGCTCCGAGCGCGCAACGAACCCCGACGGGCGGCACCCGCTTTGTGTGGGCGGTGCAGGCGATGTCGTTCGCCGCCGCCTTCGCGGTCATTCCCCGATTGCCACGGCGTGCCGTGGTGACGCTGGCGCGGTGGGGGGCGGCGGCGGCCTGGCGGCTGGCGCGGCGCGACCGGCGCATCGCCCTGGCGAATCTGCGCCTGGCCTTCGGGGAGGCCCTGGACGAACGCGAGCGGGAACGGATTGTGCGCTGCTCGTTCGAGCGCTTCCTGCTGACGGTGCTCGATTACGGCTGGTTCTCGCGTCATGGGCGTGAACGGCTGGAGCGTTACGTGACGTTCGACCAGTCCCTGATCGACCTGATCGCCCGGCATGAACCGGCGGTGGTCGTCACCGCGCATTTCGGCAACTGGGAGATTGCGGGCCGGTATGGAGCGATGCGGGGCGCCTCATTGGCCAGCGTGGTCAAGCCTATCCGCAATCCGCTCATCGATGTGCGCGTCAACCGGGCGCGCGCGCTGCAGGGGCAGGTCATGGTGCCGCGCCAGGGCGCCTTGAGGACCTTGCTGCGTGTGCTCAAGAATCGGGGGATTGTGGCGCTGGTGCTGGACCAGGATACGCGTCCGGCGGACGGCGGCGTGTTCGTGCCGTTTTTCGGCGTGCCGGCGCCGGTATCGAATGCGGCCGCCGTGCTGGCCCTGCGCCTGGGCGTGCCCCTGGTGCCGGTATTCTGCCACGGCGAGCCGGGGGGCCGGTATCGCTGTCATGCCCGGGCGGCCTTGATGCCGGCTGACGTGGCCGGTGCCACGCCCGAGGAACTCACGGCCCGAATCACGGCGCTGATTGAGGCCGAAATCCGGGCAACGCCCGACCAGTGGCTCTGGACCTACAAACGCTGGAAACGCCGCCAGCCGGGTGACGACCCGGCCCGTTATCCGTTCTACGCGGATTGTTGAGCGGGAGTCTTTGCCACTCGGGAGGGAAGGGTTCAGTGTTCAGGTTTTCCACAGGCACCGGCAGGCGGTGTGAAAGAGCAGGCCGTGAGTCGCCTGAACCCCGAACCCTGAACCCTCTTTCCTGCTGGAAGAAGGGAATCGTGGCTTGACGCTGCGGACCCCGTTTGATAACTCCGCGCGCCATGTATACGGGCGAAGACCGCCTCACGATCCCGGCTCCGGCCAAGATCAACCTGTTCCTGGACATTCTGGGCAAGCGCGCGGACGGTTATCACGACCTGCGCAGTCTTGTGGTGCCGGTGTCGCTGGTTGACGAGTTGAGCCTGGAGCGGACGGATGGGGTCATCGAGGTGGCGTGCGACGGCGCCGAACTGCCGGAGGGGCAGGCGGGGCTGGTGCCGGGGGCGGCCGATAACCTCGCGGCCCGCGCGGTCCGGCGTCTGCGTGAGGCAACCGCTTGCCGCAGCGGCGTCAGGATTCATATCCGCAAACGGATCCCCGTGGGGGGGGGCATGGGCGGGGGCAGTGCGGATGCGGCGGCGGCGCTGGTGGGGGCCAATGCCCTGTGGGGTACGGGCCTGGATCGCCCCGCGCTCATGCGACTGGGCGCCGAGTTGGGCAGCGACATTCCGGCGCTGGTGTGCGGGGGGGTGGTCTGTATGGAGGGCCGCGGCGAACGGGTCAGTCCGGTGGCCTGCCACTGGCCGGCGGGGACGGCCTGGTGGCTGGTGCTGGTCAATCCGGGGTTCAGTGTCCCAACGGCGGACGTCTACCGGCGTTTCAGAACGGGGTTGACTTCAGCCGAGGAAACCTTTAGTAATGCGAAGTTTGCGCTGGAAAGCGGAGCGATGTCGCTGGCTGTCGGCAGCCTTTACAACGCCCTGGAGCGGGTGGTTTTTGTCAAATACCCGCTGCTGCGGATCGTTGCGGAACGGCTGAAGGCGGCTGGCGCGTCAGGGGTGTTGCTGTCGGGCAGCGGCGCATCGGTGTTTGCGCTGGCGGCCGGTCGCCGCCACGCAGAGCAGATTGAAGAACGGATTCGGCGCGATGTGGGTCCCTGGCTGTGGACGCGCGTTGCGCAGGTTTTGCCCGATGGTGTAATGGTAGCACACGGCCCTTTGGAGGCCAGAGTCTAGGTTCAAATCCTAGTCGGGCAACCAGGCCAACGATTGATGAGCGGACGTTGACGATGAAGATTTTTTCGGGAACATCCAATCCGCAGCTTGCCCAGCGGATCGCGGACTATCTGGGAATTCCCCTCGGGAAGGCCCAGGTCACCCGCTTCCCCGATGGGGAAACGTGGGTCAAGATCCTCGAGAACGTGCGCGGCAAGGATGTGTTCGTGGTGCAGTCCACCTGCAACCCCGCGAACGAACACCTGATGGAGTTGCTGATCATGATCGACGCGCTGCGGCGCGCGTCAGCCGCCCGAATCACGGCGGTGATCCCGTTCTACGGCTATGCGCGCCAGGACCGCAAGGACCAGCCGCGGGTGCCGATCACGGCCAAATTGGTGGCCAACCTGATCGTGTCGGCGGGCACCAATCGCCTGCTCACGGTCGATCTGCACGCCCAGCAGCTCCAGGGTTTCTTTGACATCCCCGTCGATCACCTGTACGCGTCACCGGTAATCGGTAAGTATCTTCTGGATAAACAGTTGCAGAAGCAGGTGGTGGTGTCGCCCGACACCGGCGGCCTCAAGATGGCGCACGGGTACTCCGAGATGCTGGGTGCGGGGCTGGCCCTGGTGGCCAAGCAGCGCAAGGGGCCGACCGACGTCGAGGCGTTGACCATGGTGGGCGATGTGTCCGGCGCGAATTGCGTGCTGGTGGACGATTTATGCACGACGGCGGGTACATTGACGACGGCGGCTCGTATCCTCAAGGATAATGGCGCTGCCACGGTGATGGCGGCGGTATCGCACGCGGTGCTGACGCCCATGGGGGTGGAACGGCTGCGCAGTTCGGCGATCACGGAACTGGTGGTGACCGATACGGTCCCCCTCAAGGATGTGGCGGGGCTGGCGGTGACGGTGCTGTCCGTATCGGGATTGCTCGGCGAGGCGATCCTGCGGATCCACGACAACCAGTCGGTCTCGTCGTTGTTCAAGATCTAGCAAGGAAAACAAAGAGGATAGTCGTATGGCCAAGGAAATCAGACTGTCGGCAAACAAGCGCGTGACCTCCGGTTCGTCCGCCGCCAAGGTGTTACGCCGGACGGGGTGGATGCCCGCCGTGGTGTACGGGGAAAAAGGGGTGCGGTCGATCCAGATCAACCGCCACAATTTTGACCTGATGCTCAAGCACCAGACGAGCGAGAACCTGATCGTCGATCTCGACATCGAGGGCGAGAGTACGCTCAAGGTGTTCCTGCGCGAGGTCCAGCACGAGGCGATCATGGGCCACCCGTTGCACGCCGATTTCATCGAACTCTCGATGACCAAGAAGATGCGCGTGTCGATCCCGATCACCCTGGCGGGCGAGCCGGTGGGTGTGTCGCAGCAGGGCGGCATCCTGGAGCACGTGATCCGCGCCCTCGAAGTCGAGTGCCTGCCGATGGATCTGATCGAGACGTTCACGGTTGATGTGTCGGGCCTGGCCCTTGGGAAGACCCTGATGGTGCGCGACCTGACGATCGACCCGAAATTCACGATGTTGACCTCGGGCGATGTGGCCGTGGCGACGGTCGTGGCGCCGCGCGAGGAGAAGGTCGAGACGCCTGAAGCGGCCGCGGAAGGCGCAGCGGCGCCCGAGGTGGTCGGTAAGAAGGAAGAAGGCGAAGCGGCGGCGGGCGAGGCCCCGGCCAAGGGCGCGGCCCCGGCCAAGGGTGCGGCTTCGGCGAAGGGGGCGGCTCCGGCCAAGGAAGAGAAGAAGGAAGCGAAGGGCGGCAAGAAGTAAGCAGCGCTCGTTCCGGCGGGCCGGTTGGGTCCGGGTCCGGGCGCGCGAGTTCGGAGCCGTGCCGGTGAAACTGGTCGTGGGGCTGGGAAATCCGGGGCGCGAGTACGAGTGGACGCCGCATAATGTGGGGTTCATGGCGGTCGAGGCCCTGGCGGAGCGGCTGGAGTGCCGGCTGAAGTCGAGTTGGCGGTTTGAGGCGCGTGTGGGGACGGCGGTCTACAAGGGGCAGGACCTCCTGCTGGTGGAACCGCAGACCTACATGAACGCCAGCGGCCGGGCGGTCGGCGCGATCCTCCGGTATCGCAAACTGACGCCGGCGGATCTGATGGTGGTGGTTGACGATGCCGATCTTCCGCTGGGCGCCCTGCGGATTCGCAAGCAGGGCAGCAGCGGCGGGCATCGCGGCCTGGTGTCGATCGAGGCGGCGCTGGGTACGGCAGCGTACGAGCGCGTGCGGATCGGGATCGGGCGCGGTCAGGACCGGCGCGCGCTGGTCGATCATGTGCTTTCGGCGTTTACCGCCGCCGAGCGGGAGACGATGGCGGCGGTGACGCAGCAGGTGGCGGACGCGGTGTTGTGCGCCGTCGAATGGGGTGTTGATACGGCGATGAATCGCTGTAACGTGCGGCGCAGCGAACCGGGCGGCGCGGCGGAGACGATGGCAGGAGAAAAAGTGTGAATACGTACGAAGGACTGTTTATTTTCGGCCAGAGCGTGACGGATGACCGCGTCAAGGACATGGGCACCTACGTGAGGACCGAGATCGAAAAACTGGGCGGCACCGTGGTGCAGAGCCGCGACATCGGTCGCCGCACGTTCGCGCGCACCATGCAGAAGACCGAATCCGGCGTCTACCTGGCCGTGGTCTTCAAAATGGAGCCCGACAAGATTGCCCCGCTGAACGCCCGTTACAAGATGAACGACGAACTCTTCCGTTGCCAGATCGTCAGGCTGGACGAGAAGTTCGCCAACACCGTGCCGACCACGGCCGCGCTCGAACCCCGCAGTGACCGGGGCGACCGTGACCGGGGCGACCGTGGAGATCGGGGCGACCGGGGGGGCGACCGCTGGACGCGTGACAGGTCCTACTAAGGGCGCGAAAGGGCGGGTGACGTAATGGCTTCCATGAACCGCGTATTCCTGATGGGGAATCTCACCCGGGATCCCGAGGTGAGATACTTGCCGTCCGGACAGGCGGTGGCCGAATTGCGTCTGGCGGTGAATCGCAAGTACAAGACCCAAAGCGGCGAGGAAAAGGAAGACACCTGTTTCGTCGACGTGAACGCCTGGGGCCGCACGGCGGAAGTGTGCGGGCAGTACCTTTCCAAGGGGTCGTCCTTGCTGGTCGAAGGCCGTTTGAAATACGACGAGTGGGAAAAAGACGGCAAGAAGAACAGCAAACTGCGCGTGGTGGCCGATCACGTTGAGTTTATGGGCGCGCCGCGGCGTAATGCCGAGGTCAGCGACGGACCGGGCGACGAGGCGTCTGCGGCAAGGCCGGCGAGTGCGCCGCCCCCCGCGGCCGATCAGGGTGGGGCGGGTGGCGCGGGGCAGGGCGCCGACGAAGACAATTTGCCTTTCTAAGGAGCAGGAGCAATTATGGCGAACCGTGAAATGAGTAGCAGTAGCAGCAGCAGTGGCAGTGCAATGGTCAGTCGGCGGCGTGTTCCCGGGATCGAGGCGATCAAGGATATCGATCCGCGCGACATCGAGCTTTTGAAAAGGTTTACGACCGAACAGGGCAAGATCGTGCCGTCGCGTTTGACGGGGGCGACACCCGCACAGCAGCGGACCATAGCCCGCGCGATCCGCCGGGCTCGCGTGATGGGGCTCATGCGCTAGAGCAGTCAAGGCGCGGGGTGAGGGGTTCCGGCGCCGGCCGGCAAATCCCGTGTGCGTCCCTTCGGGGAGCGTCGCGCTGCAGGGAGGAATACCAATGGCAGTAGAAATTCAATTGATGGCGGATGTGAAGGACTTGGGAACCGAAGGTCAGATCGTGCGCGTGGCCGAGGGGTTTGCCCGGAATTACCTGATTCCCAACAAGCTCGGGGCGCCCGTGACCGAGGCGTCGAAACGCCGGGTCGCCAAGATTCAGCAGCACCGCGAGACGCTGCGCAAGCAGGCGATCGAAAAGGATCGCACGCTGGCGGCGGCCATCGAGAAGGGGTCCTACACGATCTCCGTCAAGGTCGGCGAGGGCGAGAAGCTTTTCGGGT
This sequence comes from uncultured Verrucomicrobiota bacterium, assembly GCA_964611575.1. Taxonomy (GTDB): domain Bacteria; phylum Verrucomicrobiota; class Kiritimatiellia; order CAIKKV01; family CAITUY01; genus CAITUY01. The sequence continues at coordinate 8,120 of CAZTAJ010000026.1, read as the reverse complement.
CCGTGACCAACAACGACATCGTCAAGGTGCTGAAGGACCAGGGGTTCGAGGTCGAGAAGCATGCCGTGGCGCTCGACGCCCCGATCCGCGACTTGGGCGTGTACGAGGTGAAGATCAAGCTGCAGCCCGAAGTCACGGCCGTGATCAAAGTCTGGATTGTTCAGGAATAGGCCCATGGCCCAGGGTGCCCCTGTTTCGCCCGCCGGCGCGCGGATGGACCGCGTGCCGCCCCACAGCGAGGATGCGGAACGGGGCGTTCTGGGATCCGTTCTGCTCGACGGCGAGAAGGTGCTGGACCTCTGCGTCGAGCGGCAGCTCACACCCGAATCGTTCTACGTTCCCGCCCACCGCACGGTCTACGAGACCATGCTGGCCATGTCCCGCGAGGGCCGGCCGATCGATCTGCTGACCGTCAGCGAGCGCCTCCAGAGCGCCGCGATTCTCGACCGGGTGGGCGGCCCTACCGCGCTCGACCGCCTGGTCGATGCCACTCCGACGGCGGCGCACGCCGAATACTACATCGGCATCGTCCGCGACAAGTACCTGCTGCGCCGCGTGATCGAGACGGCCCGCGACGCCGAACGCCGCTGCTACGACGCCGCGGACGAGGCGATGTCCGTCCTGAGCAATGTCGAGCAGGCGTTCTTCGACATCACCTCCAGCCAGCACGGGGTCATGCGGCCGTGGGAAGACCTGATCAAGGAAATGATCGGCCTTCTCGACAACACCCACCGCGGCATGCAGGGCGTGATGACGGGGTTTGCGGATATCGACCACTTCCTGCAGGGCCTGAAGCCCACCAACATGGTCGTGCTCGCGGCGCGGCCGTCGGTGGGGAAGACTTCGCTGGCCATGAATATCGTGGAGCACGTGGCCCTGGGCGCGCACGACGCCGAGAACCGGCCGCGGCCCGTGGGCGTCTTCAGCCTGGAAATGTCATGCCTCGACCTGATCAAGCGGATGATGTGCTGCCGGGCCGAGGTGTCGGCGCACGCCATCTCCGGCGGGTTCATCTCGCAGATCAACCACGGCAAGCTGATGTCCGCCGCCGACGCCCTGGTGAAGGCCCCGATCTTCCTGGACGACACCGCCGGGCTCGATATCACCGAGTTGCGCGCGCGGGCGCGCCGCATGAAGGCCAAGCACAACGTGGAGCTGATCGTGATCGACTACCTGCAACTGCTGCGGGCGCCGGAGTATTCGCGGCACGGCCGGCAGGTCGAGATTGCCATGGTGTCCGGCAACATCAAGGCCATGGCCAAGGAACTGCAGGTGCCGGTGCTCGTGCTGAGCCAGCTCAGCCGCGCGCCGGAAGCCCGCGATGACGAGCGGCCCAAACTCTCCGACCTGCGCGACTCCGGCTCGATCGAGCAGGATGCCGATGTGGTGCTGCTGCTGCGGCGGCCGCGGCGCGGCGCCGGCGGGGCGCCCGGCGCGGAGGCCGAACCGGAGGACGACCGCGCGGCCATCCTGGATATTGCCAAGAACCGCAACGGGCCCGCCGGGATCGAGATTCGATTGGTGTTCGAACGCGAGTATACGCGCTTCCATAACGCGGCGCGCGGCGTGGACGATGCGGCCGGCTGACCGCTTCAGGGGAGGAATGACGATGATCGCACAACGCATGATCGGGGGGGTCGCTGGTCTTCTGATGGCCTGGGCCGCTGCCGCGGCCGGCGAGACCGTGCAGTCCGTCCGGGTTCACGCGGGGGGCGCCGTACCGGTCGACGAGGCCATGGTGCGCACCTACCTGGGCGTCAAGGCCGGCGCGGAACTTGACCGCAACGCGATTGCCAGCGACGTGCGCAGCCTCCTGGATTCGGGCCGTTTCTCCGATGTGCGGGCCGAGGTCGATACGGTGGCCGGCGGCACGACGCTGACGTATGTGGTGCGCCCCAAACTGAAGCTGACGCAGCCCGTGAAGGTGACCGGGGCCGAGGAACTCGGCGAGAGCCGCGCCCGCGAGTTGCTCGGGCTCAGCGCCGGCGACTATGTCGACGATCCCACGGTCGCCGCGCGGGTCGTCAAGCTCAAGGAGGAATACCGCAAACGGCTCTATGCGTTCGCCACGGCGACGTGGTCGGTGGACATCGTGGACCGCGAACGGGGCCTTGCGACGGTTGCCGTGCGCGTGAAGGAGGGCGACCGCACGAGCGTGCGAACGGTGTTGTTCCCGGGGCGAAAGGCGGTGGACTACGGGACCCTGCGATCGGCGATGGACATTCCCGCCTGGTACAATCCACTCGGGTGGTTCCGCCGGACCCCCTATGACGCCGAGGAACTCAAGGCCGGCTGCGAACGCGTGGCGGCGGTTTACAAGGAGCACGGGTATCTCGACGTCAAAGTCGGCGAACCGAAGATCGCGGAAGTGGCCCCGGGCCGGTTCAGCGTGACCATCCCCGTCACCGAGGGCCTGCCCTACACCCTGGCGCGCGCGAGCGTCAGCGGCAACACCCTCTATCCCGAGCCCGAACTGCAGCGGGTGGCGGGGGTCAAGGCCGGCGCCGTGGCCTCCATGAGCGCCATCGGCAAGGCCGCCGACGCGATCCGCGACCACTACGAGAGCCGCGGTTACATGCGGACGAGCGTCACCCCCCTGCTGGATTTGCGGGACCGGGAGGGTATCGTGGATGTGCGCTTCGCGGTGCGCGAAGGCCGGCTGACGTACGTCAATGATGTCATCATCCGCGGCAACAGCGTCACGAAGGACAAGGTCATCCGCCGCGAAGTGCTGGTCTATCCCGGCGAGCGCTTCGACGGCGTGCGGACGCGCAAGAGCGAGAACCGCCTGCGCGGCCTCAACTATTTCTCGAGCGTCAACGCCTATGACGAGCCGACCGGCGTTTCCAACCGCAGCGACATCGTGTTCGACGTCGAGGAGCAGCGTACGGGTCAGTTCACGGCGGGCGCGGGCTTCTCGAGCATCGACTCGCTCATCGGGTTCGCCGAGATCAGCCAGGGCAATTTCGACATCCACGGCTGGCCCTTCCTCGGGGGGGGGCAGAAAGTCAAGCTGCGCGCGGAATTCGGCTCGCGACGCGAGGACTATTCGATCTCGTTCGTCGAGCCCTGGTTCCTCGACCGGAAACTCTCGCTCGGGGTGGACCTGTACAGCCAGCGCCGCAACGACCGGGACTATGACATCCTGCGCCAGGGCGGGGCCGTGAGCCTCGGCGTGCCGCTGCGCGGCCCGAACCGCTTGGATCTCAAGTACCGGTTGGAGCAGGTGGAAACGCGGGATGCGGCCGATACCAATGCCTACCGGATCATCGATTCCACCGACGACACAACCTTCTTTTTCGACGAGCCGCGGCGGACGGCCAGCTCGCTGGCGGCCACGGTGAGCCACGACACGCGCGACAACTTCTTCGTTCCCACGCGCGGTCTGCGGGCCTACGCCACGGCCACCTATATGGGCGGGCCGCTGGGCTTTGACACCGAATTGTACGATCTCGAAGCCGGCGGCAGCTACTACGTGCCGCTCTGGTGGCAGCATGTCCTGAGCTTCCGGGCGCGCGCCGAGGTGGTCGATGCCTATGGCGACACGGACGAGGTGCCGTTGTCGGAGCGGTTGTTCGCGGGCGGCACCCGCACGGTGCGCGGGTTCCGGTACCGGTGGGTGGGCCCCAAGGCCGAGCGGGCCGACGGGTCCGGCACCATCCGCCCGTGCGGCGGCCAGAGTCTGGCCGTCGCCAGCGTCGAATACACCATCCCGATCGTGTCGAAAATCCGGTTTGCCACCTTTTACGACGCCGGTAATGTGTGGCTCGACCCGTACGAGTTCGACCTGGATCACCTGGCATCGGGCGCGGGCATCGGCCTGAGGCTGGACATCCCGGGCTTCCCGATGCGGTTCGACTATGCCTGGCCGGTCGAAAAGGACGACCCGCAATCCCGGACGGAGAAGTGGAGCTTCTGGATCGGGTATGGGTTCTAAGGAGGGTTTCGGGTTCCGGGTTCTGGGTTCGTGGTTATGAGATCGTTCCGTCAGGACATGCGACGCAAACGCGTCGCATCTTTTTGGGAGGGACGGCGTGTCGCCGTCCGCGGCGCGCAACATGCGCGCCCTCCCATTGGGCTGCGGGCGGTAGACCGATTTAGTTCCTGGTTAATGGTTATTGGGGGGAGTTGCGGCTTGGGCGCCGTCTTGGTAGGCTCTCATGAGTTTGGGCATGCGTTCCGGTGACAGGAGGAAAAGTCGATGAAGCAGATTCTCGGTATGGTGGCACTCAGCGTGGCGCTGGCGGGCGGCGCGCTGGCGGGTGAACTCAAGATTGCGGTGGTGGACGGCAACCGGTTGCTGAAGGGTTACTACAAGACCGAACTGGGCGACCAGCACATGCAGCAGCAACTCGAAGATTTTCAGGCCGAGCGCGAGAAGGTGGTGGCCGAATACAAGCGGCTGAAGGCCGAATTCGAATCCCTGCGCGCCGAAGCGAACAACAAGGCGCTGACCGACCAGGCCCGCGAGAAGAAGAAGGAGCGGGCCGAAGACAAACTCAACCAGGTCATCGAGTTCGAAAAAGCGATCCAGGAAAAGGCTGTGTCGCGCAAGAAGCAGATCGAAGGCGAAGGCCGGAATATCCATGCCGAGCTGGCCAAAGCCATTCACGCCGCGGTCAAGACCCACGCCGAAAAAGGCGGGTACACCCTGGTGCTGGACCAGTCCGGCCTGCTGGCCAACGGCCTGGAGCCGGTGCTGTACGCCGAGCCGAAAATGGAGATCACGGACGAGGTGCTGAAGACGCTTAACGCCGACCGTCCCGCCGGCAAGGAGTGAGCCATGGTGTTCACGGTTGAGGAACTCGCCCGGAAACTGGGCGGTCGCGTGGAGGGCGACGGTGCGGTGGGCATACGCGCGGTGGCCGGCTTGCGCGAGGCGCAGGCCGGTGACCTGTCGTTTCTCGGCAACCCGCGGTATGCCGGCTTGATGCAGACGACGTCCGCTTCGGCCGTGCTGGTCGGGGAGGCCTGGCAGGGCGAGACGCGGGCGATTCTCATCCGGGTGGCAAACGTGGATGCGGCCTTCGCCCAGGCTGCGTTCTGGCTGGGGCGCCTGCCGGTGACATTCAAGCCGGGCATCCATCCCACGGCGGTCATCGCCGAAGGCGTCCGGCTCGGACAGGATGTGGGGGTTGGGCCCTATTGCGTGATCGAGTCCGGCGCGGTCATCGGCGACCGCACCGTGCTCGTGGCGCAGTGCTACATCGGGCATGAGGTGACGATCGGCGACGACTGCCGTCTTTATCCGCAGGTCACCATCCGGGAGTACTCGCGAATCGGGAACCGGGCGATCCTCCACAACGGCGCGGTCATCGGCAGCGACGGGTTCGGGTATGCGAAAGAGGGCGCGCGCTGGAAGAAGATCCCGCAGGTCGGGATCGTGACGCTCGGCGACGATGTCGAGATCGGCGCGAACACGACCATCGACCGGGCACGCTTCGGCGAGACCCGCATCGGAAACGGGGTCAAGATCGACAATCTCGTGATGGTGGCGCACAACGTGACGATCGGCGAAGACACGGCCATCGCGGCGCAGACCGGTATCGCGGGCAGCGCGCAGGTGGGCGCGCGGGTGCAGTTGGCGGGCCAGGTGGGGGTGGCGGGACACCTCAAGATCGGCGACGACAGCATCCTGCTTGCCCAGTCCGGCGTCACCAAGGATCTCCGGGCCGGGGTGGTGGCGGGCGGCTTGCCGGCCGTGCCGGCCGACGAGTGGCACAAGACGCAGGCGTTGATCGGGCGTCTGCCGCAGTTGCGGAAGCGCGTCATGGAAGTCGAGGCGCGCTTGAAGGCATTGGAGGAGGGAACATGAGAGTGTTTGTGACCGGCGGCGCCGGGTATATCGGGAGCGTGACTTCCGAATTGCTTCTCAACCAGGGGCATGAGGTCGTGGTGTTCGACAACCTCGGGCGGGGACACCGCGCGGCCATCGACCGGCGGGCGAAATTCATCCAGGGCGACCTGTGCGACGCGGGCCAGGTGCTGCGGGCCGTCAAGAGGGCGCGGCCGGACGCCGTCGTGCATTTCGCCGCGTACGCGCTGGTGGGCGAATCCATGACCGATCCCGGCATGTATTTCACCAACAATGTCATGGGCGGCGTGAACCTGGCGGAGGCCATGGTCAAGGCGGGGGTGGGCCGGATCGTGTTCTCCTCGACCTGCGCCACCTACGGCTACCCGGACCGCGTGCCGATCGTCGAGGACACCCCGCAACGGCCGGTGAACCCCTACGGCGAGTCCAAGCTCATGTACGAGAAGGTGCTGGGCTGGTACGAGCGCATCCACGGCATCAAGCCCGTCTTCCTGCGCTATTTCAATGCCTGCGGCGCGACGGTCAAGTTCGGCGAGGACCACGTGCCGGAAACGCACCTGATCCCGAATGTCATCCGCGTGGCCCTGGGCCAGGCGGAGCAGGTCCGCGTGTTCGGCACGGACTACAAGACACCGGACGGCACGTGCGTCCGCGACTACATTCATATTGTCGACCTGGCGCGCGCACACATGCTGGCGCTCGAGGGCGACCGGACCGGGCCGTTCAACCTCGGCACGGGCAAAGGCTATTCGGTGCGCGAGGTGATCGACGTCGTGCGCCGGGTGACGGGACATCCGGTCCCCGAGGCGGTTTCGCCGCGCCGGCCGGGTGACCCGGACATCCTGGTGGCGTCGGCAGCCCGCGCCAGGAAGGTGCTGGGCTGGACGCCCCGGCACTCCGATCTCACGTCGATTGTCGAAAGCGCATGGGCGTGGCACAAGGATCATCCGCACGGCTACAGCCGTCCGGTGCGCCGTGCCGTGAAACGTTAATACGAGAGGAACCCTACCGATGAGCAAAACCGCGAAAAGCACCGAACCCGGCAGCGCCAATTCCGCCTTGAATGCCGTATTGGCCCAGATTCAGAAAGATTTCGGCGATGGCGCGATCATGCGCCTCGGCGACGCGGAGAGCCGCCGCGAGGTTGCCGTGATCCCGACGGGGTCGTTTACCCTGGACATGGCGCTCGGCGTGGGCGGATTGCCGCGCGGCCGGGTGGTCGAAATCTTCGGCCCGGAATCGTCCGGCAAGACGACGCTGACGTTGCACGTGATCGCCAACGCCCAGAAGACCGGCGGGCTGGCGGCGTTCATCGATACCGAGCATGCCATGGATCCGCTGTACGCGAAGAAGATCGGCGTCAACCTGGACGACCTGCTCGTGTCGCAGCCCAGTTCGGGCGAGGAGGCGCTGAGCATCTGCGAGACCTTGGTGCGCAGCAACGCGCTGGATGTGGTCGTGCTCGACTCCGTGGCGGCACTGGCCCCGCGGGCCGAACTGGACGGCGAAATGGGCGATGCGCACGTGGGGTTGCAGGCCCGCCTGATGTCGCAGGCCCTGCGCAAACTGACCGCGGCGATATCGACGTCCAAGACGCTGTGCATCTTCACGAATCAGATACGCGAGAAGATCGGCGTGATGTTCGGGAGCCCCGAGACCACGCCGGGCGGCCGCGCCCTCAAGTTCTATGCCTCCGTGCGACTCGACATCCGCCGCATTGCGACGATCAAGGACCCGGCGGGCAAGGTCATTGGCAACCGCACGCGCGTGAAGGTTGTGAAGAACAAGGTCGCGGCGCCCTTCGTGGAAGCCGAGTTCGACATCCTCTTTGCGCGCGGCATCTACTGGGGCGGCTCGGTCGTCGACAGCGCCATCGAGCACGGCCTGATCGAGAAACGCGGTTCATGGCTGTCCTTCGAAGGCCAGCAACTGGGACAGGGCCGTGAGTCGGCGGCCGAACAGTTGGTGAAGGAGCCCGAGCTTGAGAAGAAGCTGATCGAGAAGATCAAGGAAAAGCTCGCGGCGAAAGCGTAGGGGAAGGGTTCGGGGTTCAGTGTTCGGTGTTCAGCGCACGAGAGCTCTACATCCAACGCTGAACACCCAACGTCTAACGAAGGCAATCCGGACTCGGGCGCTGGACGTTCGGTTCCCTGAAACCTGAACACCGAACTCTGAACACCGTTGCCCGGCCGCAGGGCTTGGCTTGCCGCTGACAAGGAAATCCCATGCCTCCCTTTGTCTTCCAGACCCAGAACCTGACCCGCATCTATGACGACAAGCCGGTGTTCGAGAACATCAGCCTGTC
>CAZTAJ010000025.1:0-43707 GCA_964611575.1 uncultured Verrucomicrobiota bacterium | reverse complement strand
CGGCGCCGATCACCAGCGCCGTCTTGATGGTGCCGGCCATCAGAAACTGCTGCGCGGTGTGCATGGCGAAGATGAAACCCGAACAGGCGGCCTCCAGATCGAAACAGGTGGCGCGCCGGGCGCCGATGGCGTGCTGCACAAAACAGGCCGTGCTGGGAAAGACCATGTCCGGCGTGATCGTGGCCACGATAATCAACTCCACGTCCTCGGCCTTCACGTGGGCGGCGGCAAGCGCATGCCGGGCCGCCTCAGCGGCCAGGTCGGACGTCGGCTGGTCGTCCCTCGCCATATGCCGCTCGCGGATGCCGGTGCGCGAAACGATCCACTCGTCGGTCGTATCGACCAGTTTCTCCAGTTCGGCGTTCGTCAGAATCCGCTCGGGGACATAGGACCCCGTGCCGACAATCGCCACCCGCCGCCCGGAGCGGGCCTCAGACCCGGTTGCATCGCTAGTGTTCATGCCTTGTTCAGCTTCCCGATCTCATCGACAATATGATGCGTCACATGATGTCCGATCGACTCGCCCGCCACACGCACCGCGTGGAAGACCGCCTGCGCCTTGGACGATCCGTGCGCCTTGATGCAAATGCCATTGACGCCCAGCAACGGGGCCCCGCCGTACACATCCGGATCCATCTTCTGCTTCATCGTCTTGAACGCGCCGCGGAGCAGCAACGCGCCCAGGATCCGCACCGGATTGCGCTTGAATTCCTCTTTCATCCACTGCCCGATCACGCGGGCCACGCTCTCGCTGGTCTTGAGCACCACGTTGCCCATGAACCCGTCGCACACGACGACGTCGATTTCATCATGAAACAAGTCATGTCCCTCGACATTGCCGCGGAAATTCAACGAGGTGGCCTTCAGCAACTGGAAGGCTTCGCGGGTCAGTTCGTTGCCCTTGTTGTCCTCCCCGCCGATGCTCAACAGGCCCACCACCGGATTGGCCCGCCCCAGGATCTCGCGCGAATAGATCTGCCCCATCACGGCGAACTGCTGCAACTGGTGCGGCGAGCAGTCCAGGTTGGCCCCGGCATCGACCAGGACAAACGGCCTGTGGCGCGTTGGCATGACCACCGCGATCGCCGGCCGCTCCACGCCTTCCAACGTGCGAAGCTTCAACGTCGCGCTCGCCACCAGCGCCCCGGTGTTCCCGGCCGACACCACCGCATCGGCCTCGCCGTCACGCACCATGTCGACGGCCCGGCTGATCGACGCGTCTCTCTTGCGACGCACCGCCAAGGCGGGCGCCTCATTCATCGCAATGACCTCGCCTGCGTTGCGGACCTCGATCAGCGACGGAACATTCCCGTGCCTGGCCAGTTCGGCCCGCACGACGTCCTCCCGACCCACAAGGACCAAACGCTCGATCCCCGTCAATCGGCGCGCCGCGTCCACGGCACCCTTGACGATTTCGTGCGGGGCATGGTCACCCCCCATGGCGTCAACGGCGATGCGCATACGGCGGCTCAGTCCGCCTTGATCGTCAGGACCTGCCGCCCGCGGTAGTACCCGCACGACGGGCACACGCGATGCGATTCCTGGGACGCGCCGCACTGCGGACACGCTTTGATCGTGCTGACGTACGCCTTCTTGATGGCGCGGCGGGTCCGGATCTTACTTTTTGACTTTTTCCTTTTGGGTACGGCCATGCTCTATCCTTTCCATCGCATCCAGACTGTCGAATACAGAGGCCATCGGTTCGGCCTCCTCTTTACAGTCACACTGCTTCCGATTCCGGTTCGCTCCACACCTGGGACACAACCCGCGACAGGCGGGTCGACATAATGGGTACGTCGGAAAGGCGAGGATAATAGATTCACGCACTTCCCCCGTCAAGTCCACGGGTTCATGGATGTCAGTCAGTTGGTTTTCACAACATAACGATTGATCCTGGACGTCGTCTTCGAAGCGCACCGCACAGCGGGAACACAGAAAAGCGGCCCGCACCCCCACCGTGCCGGTGACAATGAGTTCCAGCCCCACGCATTGCACATGCAAATCGTACGAAACGGGACCCACCGCCTGGGTCAGGTCGTCAGGGTCCAACCCCAGGGAGGCGGATGGCTCCTCGCCCTCGATATCCGCGCCATCTTCCGGGATGCGCCATGGTTCGATAATGATGGCCATACAGCCCCCTATCCCCGCCTTGTCACCCGTTCAATGTGACGCTTGACCGCTTTCGGCACAAACTGGCCGATATCCCCGCCCCGCTCGACAATCTCGCGCACCGTGCTGGAACTGATGTAACTGAATTCCTCTTTGGGCATCAGGAACAGGGTTTCGATCTCCGGCGCCAGTTTCCGATTCGTCAAGGCCATCTGGAATTCGTACTCGAAATCGGAGAAAGCGCGTAACCCCCGAACCAGAACGTGAATGTTGCGTTCACGAGCATAGTCCACCAATAGCCCGTCAAAGGCATCCACTCTGACGTTGGACAAATGCCTGACCGACAGCTTCGCCATGGTCATCCGATCTTCGGCGCTGTAAATGGTTTGCTTTCTTGAGTTTACGACAACCGCCACGACAACGCGGTCAAAGATATGCGAGGCCCGTTCAATCAGATCGAGGTGCCCCAGCGTAAGGGGATCGAATGTCCCCGGATATATGGCCGAATGCCTCATGTGAACCTCTCCTTTCACACTTCACCGCTCGCGCGGTCGATGCTGCGCTCATACACCGTCAACCGGCTTCCGCCGTAGGTCCGCGGCGGCCGACCGGCCCACGCGGGGTGCACGGCGGGCAGCTCCCCGGATTCCTGTTCCAGGATGAACACGCCCTCCCTGGAGACCCATCCGGGTTCCGCCAGGGCCGCCAGAAGGCGCCCACCCCACCCTTCGTCCCGCGACTTGGCATAGGGCGGATCGGCGAAGACCATATCATATGGCAGGGTCGGCGGCGACCCCCGAAGGAGCCGGAATACGTCCGACCGGACCGGCCGCCAGCCCAGTTCCTCCGTGCCGCCCGACTCGCTGCCGCACAACCCGGCAACGTTGCCGCGCAACACCTCGTACGTCCTCGGGTCCTGTTCCACCCAACTCACGTAAGCAGCCCCCCGGCTCCACGCCTCCAAGCCAACGGCCCCCGACCCCCCAAAGAGATCAAGGAACCGCGCCCCCGACAGTCTGGGCGCCAGGGCTGAGAAAAGGGCCTCACGGACCCGGTCCTGGGTGGGGCGCACACGCTCGCCTTTCGGCACGCGCACCTCCCGACTGCGCAAGACTCCCCCCGTGATTCGCATATCGGGACTATACCGGTCCCGGCACCATGCTGGCGAGCGGAATGGCGGCCCTGATGGGCCGGTTTGGCGGCCCGTGCATGGCCTTGGCATAAACGCTGGCGTTCAGGATGCGAGCGAGGCGGACTAGCCCACGACGCCTCGCTGGCCCTCAATTTCCACGATAGCCCCGGATGGCGACAGGATGCGGATGTCTCTCCACTGCCGAAGATCCAGCAGGTGGGAGTCTCCCGAAACAATCCAGTTCGCCGCCGCCTCCACGGCACATTCCAAAACTGCGTTGTCGTCGGGATCGGCAGGAACCGCCCGGATACGGTCTTTGGGAGTCACGACCCGGCACAGCTCGTGGAGTTCCTCCACGAACGTGAGCGCTTGCTCGGGCGAGAGCCCGAATTTCGGTCGCTGCAAGACATCGCGAATTTCATCGAGAATCGCCAGAGAGGTGAAACATTGCACCATCCCGCCGGCCCCATACTGAAGCAGACGCGCGGGCGGGCCGCCAAACAGGAAACCCGAAATGACGACATTCGAGTCAAGCACGATGCGCAAAGGACTCATTTCCGCGAAGTCCTACGGTTCCGGTAGGCGCTGATTTCCCGCGACACGTCTTCCGGCGTCAGATTCTTTTCCTGGGCAATCGTCCGTCCCATGGCGAATATCCCGGCCCATCGCTCCTTGCGCTGAATGTACGCCCTGGCCGCTTCCCTGAGAAACTCCGAGCGGGTCCGTGTTTCGGTCCGCGCCACGCGATCGATGTCACGAAGAAGAGTGTCCTGAAACGATATGTTGACGGTGACATTGCTCATAGGGGCTCCTGTCGCTTAGTCACCAATATACAATGCTTGTATATTTGTCGTCAAGGGGGCCGACACGGCCAATTGACCTGCAAGCGGTTACGGTGCCATCACGGCCTATCCACCTGCTCTGTTGTCACTCGTCACGTTTCACTCTTCACTTCTCTCACTGCTCCCCCGTCGCCCGAAAGTCCACCAGTTGCCACTGCAACGTCTCGCGTCCCAGGTAAACGTTCTTCCTGAGCATGAACGCCACATCCAGTGGCCCCTCCGGCAGAACTCGGTCTGCCATGCCAAACCCAATGGCTTCCACCCGGTGCGCGCCTTCGCCGAACGTAAGCTTGAGGTGCCCTGTGCCCACCTTGCGCGGCGAACCAACCACCCGCACCCCCCGCGCCGCCCAAACCGGTTCGGAATGTTGTTCACCGAAGGGCGCCAACTGGCTGAGCGCACTGAGGAACCCGGGATCGGTTGTCTCCGCCACGGTCACCCAGGCATCCACCCGCAGTTCCGGCTGCAAATCGCGACCACTCAACGCCGTGGCACAGACTTCATGAAAGGCCCTCTGAAAGGCCTCAAATTCATCGCGGTGCAGTTCAAGGCCGGCCGCCTTTTCGTGCCCGCCGTGTTTACACAGGTGCCGGGCGCAGAGGCCCAGCGTGCCCGCCAGGTCGATCCCGTCGACGCCACGGCAGGAGCCTCGTCCCATGCCGGCCTCGTCGAATCCCACCACCACGGCCGGCCGGTTGTAACGCGCCGCCAGCCGTGCGGCCACAATCCCGACCACCCCCACATGCCAGCCGTCCTCCCCGACCACCACCGCGAAATGCCGGGCAGGATCGAACCCCTCGTCGATGCGCCGCGCGGCCGTTTCCAGGATCTCGGACTCGATGCGTTTGCGTTCGCGGTTGGCGGTATCGAGGGTCGTTGCCACGACGCTAGCCCGGTCCTCATCGCTGGTCAGCAACAGGTCGAGCGCCATTTCGGCGTTGCCCAGCCGTCCCGCGGCATTGAGGCGTGGTCCCAGCACAAACCCCACGTGGTAGGCGCCAAGTTCGCCGGTGGCGCCCGCGGCTTCCGCCAGCGCCCGTAATCCGACCCGGCTCTTCCCGTTGAGACAGGCCAGCCCGTGCCGGATCAGGATCCGGTTCTCCCCGAGCACGGGCACCACGTCCGCGATGGTACCGAGCGCCACAAGATCCAGATGGTCGCGCAGGTCAAGGCCGTTCGCGGCCGCGTGCCCGCGTTCGCGACCGGTCTTGAGCAGCGCATGGCAGAGTTTGAACGCCACCCCCACCCCGGCCAGCATCCGCTGATGGGGGTGGTCCCCGCGTTTGGGATTGACCACGGCGACGGCAGATGCCGGCGGCCCGGACAGGGGGTGATGATCGGTGACCACCACCTCAACCCCCGCCTCGCGGGCAAGGGCCACAGCCTCATGCGAGCCCGTCCCGCAGTCCACCGTGACTATCAGGCGGGGATGACAGGTATCCAGGCAACGCGCAAGGGATTCGGGGGTGAGGCCGTACCCTTCGTCGATGCGATTGGGAAGGCACGCCGACACCTGCGCCCCCAGGGCGCCCAGGACAGTCACCATCAGCGCGGTCGCGGTCACCCCGTCGACATCGTAGTCGCCGTAGACGGCGATGGGTTCATTGGTTTCGACCGCCCGCCAGATGCGGTCCACCGCGATCGCTACATCGGGCAATTCGAACGGATCGGACAGTTCGCTGAGCCGTGGTTTTAGGAAGCGGTCGATCCCATCGCCTGTGACGATCCCACGCGCCGCCAGAACCTGCGCGATCGGGAGCGGCAACGCCGCCTGGCGCGCCAGTTCACGCGCCAGGCCGTCATCCGCGGCCACGATCCGCCAGTGTTTCACGTGGCTTACTTCGCGCCGCCGAGATCCGGCGTCTTGAACTTGTACCACATCAGGACCACCGGGGTGGCGATGTAGATGGTGGAGTAGGTACCCGAGATCATCCCGATGAACATGGCGATGGAGAAGTCCTTGATCGCGCCGCCACCCAGCACCAGCAGGAACACCACCGTCACCATCGTCAGGAAGTTCGTCAGGATCGTCCGGCTGAGGGTCTCGTTCATGCTCTGGTTGCAGACCTGCAGGAATGTCTTGCCGCGCACCATGCGCAGATCCTCACGTATGCGGTCAAAGATAACGATCGTGTCGTTGACCGAATACCCGACGATAGTCAACAACGCCGCCATCATCGTCATGCTCATCTGCACGCCGAGCAGATGACACACGCCGGCGGTCACCAATACGTCATGGAATAGCGCGGCCACGGCGCCCATGCCGAAGCCCAACTCGAAGCGGAACCAGATGTAAATGATCATGGCAATGAGCGAAAGACCCATGGCCCAAGTGGCCTTGCGTTTGAGTTCACTGCCCACCTGGGGTCCGACCTCATCCGATTGCATGACCTGGTATCCGGCCCCCGCAAACTTCGCAGCGAGAACCTGGGCGACCTTTTGCCCCTGTTCCACCGACCCCACCTTGATTTGGAGCAACTCCTTGCCGCCCTGCATGTCGGCCTGATACTGAATCGTCGGGTCCTTGATCCCCTCCGCCGCCAACGCTTCACGCACCGTCTCGATGTCCTGTTTCTGGGTGAAACTGAACGTCTGGGCCGAGCCACCGGTGAAGTCCACACCAAACACGGAATTCGCGTCCTTCGTCCCGTGATAGATCATCACCCCCCATGACACGACGATCACGATCATCGAGAGCGACAGGGCCGCCTTCCAGGGCTTCATGAAGTCGAAGTTGGTCTGCTTGATCACCGAGAACATCCGCAGCACGGCGGTGCCGGAGGTGCGCGTGGCGATGGCGTTGAAGATCATGCGCGAGACCACCACCGCCGTGAACAAGCTCACGATCAGGCCGGCGATCAGGGTCACCGAATACCCGCGCACCGGGCCGGACCCCATGACAAATAGAATGAAGGCGGTGATGATGGTCGTGATATTGGAGTCGAAGATCGCGGTGAAAGCGCGGGTAAAGCCGGCGCTGATGGTGGCGACAAGCCCCTTCTTGGCCCGCAATTCCTCGCGCATACGCTCGAAAATCAGGACGTTGGCATCCACGGCCATGCCGATCGAGAGCGCGATACCGGCAATACCGGGCAGCGTGAGCACCGGCAGGGCAATCGCCCCGCCGCCGCGCGCATCGCGGGCAAACAGGCCGAGCACCCCGGCCGTCAGCACCATGCCCAGCGGCAGCAGGATGATGTTCAATGCGAGCGTCGTATTCGCAATCAATCCGGGCACCAGATAGTAGCCGCCCATCAGGATGAAAATGGCGATGATGCCCAGCAAGCTGGCCTTGACACCACTGCTGATGGAATCGCGGCCCAGGGTCGGATCGACCGTCCGCTTCTCGACAATGGAGACGGGTGCCGGCAGCGAGCCCGCCTTGAGGATGTTGGCCAGGAAGCCAGCCTCCTGGGCCGTGAAGCTGCCGCTGATCTCGGCGCGCCCGCCATGGATCGCCTCACGGATCACCGGGGCCGAGTACAATGTACCGTCCAGCACAATGGCCATCAGCCGCCCCATCTGGGGATTGGGGTTTTTTGCGCCGCCGGGAGCGTAGTCGGTCGTGGCCGTCCTGAACTGGCGTGTGCCCTTGGCATTGAATTCCAGGGAAACGACCGCCTGGCCGAGCGTCTGGAAGTCAACCGCCGCCCGTTTGACTGTGTCGCCCGTCAGTTGGGCGCGTCGCTCGACGAAGTATGGCGTGAACACTTCCTGGCCGCCCGCTTTTTCCTTCTCGAGCATGAACTCACAACCATGCGGCGCATTAAACTGGCCGAGTTTCTGGCGGAAGGCCGCATCCATCTGCTCATCTTTCACGGCCGTCTTGTCGCGTTTGTAGTAGTTCCGGCTCGCGCCACCGTCGCTGACGGATGCCAGCTTGAAGCCGTCAGGGGCCACGCCCCGGTCAAACAGTTTGTCGATCAACTCGCGGTTCTTCTCATGGACCATGCGGAACTCGAGAAACGCGGCGCTCTGAATGGCTCGGGCTGCCTCATCACGCTTCTTCGCATCAACGCCCGGCAATTGCACCACGATGCGATTGTGTTTCTCGGGGTAGATGATCGGTTCGGCAATGCCCATGCCGTCAACGCGGTTGCGGATCACTTCGAGGGCGCGCTCCTGCGCTTCCTTGGTCTTGGCCGGAACACGCTCCAGGATCTGCTCCTCCTTCATCTCCTTGAACTCGTCCCGGATCTGGGTGGTGATCGCCTCCTCGTCGATCTGGACGGTGAAGCTCGTGCCGCCCTTGAGGTCGAGGCCCAGCCGCACCTTGTCCTGCAGCGGGTAAACCGTCCACACCGACGCCATCACCAACACCAGCAGCAACAACCATTTCCAGAGCGCGTTCTTGTCTGTCATCGGTCCGTACTCCCGTTCAAATCACCGTTCATCACTCACGATCCACGGTGCTTCCCAAACTCAACCCTTCTGCTCCACATCGCCCGGCGCCTCGTCCTTGTCCAGGATGCGCAAAATCGCCCCCCGGGCGACCTCAATCTTCACGTTGTCTGCAATCTTGACCACGCAGGTCTGTTCCTTGACGCTCGCCACGATGCCGATCATCCCGCCGCAGAACATGATGCGATCCCCGGCCTTGATCGATTCGAGCAGCTTCTTGCGCTCCTTTTCCTTCTTGGCCTGCGGCCGGATCATCATGAAATAGAACAACGCGAAGATGATCACCATGTAGCCGATCATCATGACGGACCCGCCGCCCTGCTGCGGACCGCCCGCGGGATTCCCCATCGCCAACGTCATCATCGTCAAACCGTTCATTCGTCCTCCTTGTGGGCCGCGTGGAACGCCGCCCGAAACGTTTCAAATCCGCCCTGTTCAATCGCCTGCTGCAACTCCCGCGTGAACTCCATGTAACGGTGCAGGTTGTGGATCGTCAGCAACCGCACGCCCAGGATTTCATTCACGTTCAGCAGGTGCCTCACGTAGGCCCGGCTGAACTGCCGGCAGCAGTAACAGCCGCACCCTTCCTCCACCGGCCTCGTATCCTCTTTGTACTCGCCCGCCTTGACCGGGTATTTTCCGGTCCGCGTGAAGGCCGTGCCGTTTCGCGCATACCGCGTGGGCATGACACAGTCGAACATGTCGACGCCCATGGCCACCGCCTCGACCATCTGCCCCATCACGCCCACGCCCATCAGGTAACGCGGCCGGTCAACCGGCAGATGCCCGACACTGTGTCGCACCCCATCCAGCAGAATCGCCTGGGGCTCCCCCACGCTCACCCCGCCGATCGCATACCCGTCAAACCCGATGGCCGTCAACTCCCGCGCACACCGCGCCCGAAGTTCGGCAAACTCGCCGCCCTGCACAATTCCGAACACCAGTTGCCCGGTGTCAGGCCGCAAAGCGGCACAAGAAGCGGCCCATAATAGGGTTCGGTCCACGGCCTGACAAGCGTATTCATGGGTGCAGGGATAGGGCGGACATTCATCGAAAACCATCGCAATATCCGAACCCAGCCGCCGCTGGATCTCCATGGCCTCACGCGGCCCCAGGAAGAGCCGGCTGCCGTCCACATGCGAGGCAAATTCGACCCCGTCCGGCTTGATCTTGCGCAACCCGGACAGGCTGAAGACTTGGAACCCGCCGCTATCGGTGAGTATCGGCCGGTCCCAGCCCATGAACCGGTGCAGACCGCCGCAGCGTTCTACGACCTCGACTCCCGGCCGGATGTGCAGGTGGTAGGTGTTGCCGAGCAGGATGCCGACCCCCGACTCTTTCAACTCCAGCGGCGTCATCGCCTTGACCGTGGCCTGGGTGCCCACGGGCATGAAGACAGGGGTCTCGACAGGCCCATGCGCCGTCCACAAACGACCCCGCCGCGCCTGTGAACCCGCGTCCGTCGTCAGGATTTCGAACGTGCCGGGCGATTTCATCGCATGGCGGCCGCCATCAGAGCCGCATCGGCCAGGACCAAGGCCGCCATGGCCTCAACCACCGGCACGGCCCGCGGGACCACGCAGGGGTCGTGGCGGCCCTTGGACTGGAGGGTCACCCTGCCGCCCGACCAGTCCGTGGATTGCTGCGACCGGCCGATGGTGGCGGGCGGCTTGAACGCAACCCGGAACAGGATGGGCTCGCCGTTGGAAATGCCGCCCTGGATGCCGCCGCTGCGGTTGGTGGCGGTGCCCAGCCGGTCGCCCTTCTGCACGAACGCATCGTTGTGCTCCGAACCCCGCATCCGGGTGGCAGTAAAACCCGACCCCCACTCAAACCCGTGTGAGGCCGGAATCGAGCACATACCCCAGGCCAATCGGGCATTGAGTTTGTCGAACACGGGATCGCCCCAGCCGGCCGGCACGTTGCGGCACACGCACGCCACCACCCCGCCGACGGAATCCCCCTCCTCCTTGACCCCGCGAATCAGGCCGGCCATCTGGTCCGCCGAAACCGCATCCGGGCAGCGCACGAGCTGCCGGTCGACCAGTTCGCGGGTCAATGTCCCGACGTCGGGGTCCGGCGCGGTGACATCGCCCACACTGCGCACCCAGGCCACGATTTCGATCCCATAGCGCTCGCGCAGCATTTTCTCCGCCGCCGCCCCCGCCGCCACGCGGGCCGCCGTCTCGCGGGCACTGGCCCGACCGCCGCCGCTGGAGGCCAACACCCCGTATTTCGTGCGGTAGGTGAAATCGGCATGCGACGGTCGTGGCGCCTCCGCCATCTCGCCATAGTCTTCCGGCCGAGTATCGCGATTGGCGATCAGCAGGGTCACCGGGGATCCCAGCGTAACGCCTTTTTCCACGCCCGACACGATCTGGACGCGATCCAGCT
Source organism: uncultured Verrucomicrobiota bacterium (assembly GCA_964611575.1). Taxonomy (GTDB): domain Bacteria; phylum Verrucomicrobiota; class Kiritimatiellia; order CAIKKV01; family CAITUY01; genus CAITUY01. Next base: position 32,829 of record CAZTAJ010000025.1, on the reverse strand, counting down.
CCGCCCGCGGCGTCGTCAGATCGCTCTGCCCCGGCCGGCGCCGGTCGAGCTGTTTCTGCAGATCCGCTTCCGTCAGCCCCAGGCGGGCCGGCAATCCGTCGATGACGGCGCCCACGTAGGCGCCATGCGACTCGCCGAACGTGTTGACCCTGAAAACACTGCCAAATGTGCTGCCCATGAACGGTTCTCCTCCGTGCGACTCTATGACATCGCCTCGCGCGCTGGCAACGGTTTCTTCCGCACCCTCACCGCCCGATGCACCACAGGCGCGTGGCGGATCGCAGCAGGATGGCCCCGTCGACAAACGCCGGCGAGGCGCCACACCCACCCTCACCCAGTTCGTTGCGGCCCGCCTCGCGGTATTCGGCCGCGTCTTCAACAGCGATCAGGGTCCCCGCCTGCGTGAGCACATGGACCCGCCCGCCGGCCAGCGTCGGCGACGCCTGGCAGTTTTCGCCCATCTCATGCTCCCATAACTTCGCGCCCTGGGCGGCGTCGAAACAGGTCAGCAAACCGGAACTCGTCAGCAGGTAGACCCTGGGGCCGCTGCATAAGGGACTGCAGGTGTCCGGCAGATTGTCCTCGGCCTTCCAGACGATGTGCGTTTCGGTCACCGTTCCCGTGCCGTCCGCCCGGATCGCGACCAGCGCCGCCCCGACATTGGCCGCATAGACCACGCCATTCCCCCAGACCGGCGAGGGGGCAACATCCCCCGACAGGCACTCCGCGCGCCACCGCTCGTCGCCCGTCGCCGGATCGTAGCCGATCACCCACGGATTGCCCGCCGCCACCAGCAGCGGCGCTCCGGTCGGCCCGCCCAGGACCGGGCTGGACCACGAGTTCGGCACCGGCCGTGCCGTTTCCCACACTGTCCGCCCCGTGGCGCCATCGAAGGCGACCACACGCGACGCGCCATCCTCCTCCGCGCCCTGATCGAGCTGCACGATAAGCAGTTGCTTCCACACCAGCAGCGAACTGGCGTGTCCATACAGGCTGACCAGCGGCCCCAAGGCCTGCTTCCATACCACGCGGCCGTCGAAATCCAGGGCCGCCAGATCGCCGTTGGCGAAGACCGCATACACCTGCGTCCCGTCCGTGGCCGGCGTCGAGGCGGCGTAACCGGTATCCTGCATCACCTCGGGCGTTGCAGAATCGGCGCCGGCCGCGGCAATCCCGGTCTGCCACAGAAGGCGGCCGGTGCGCCGGTCGACCCCGTACACCTCGCGGCGATCCTTGTCGGCCCCCGTCACAAACACGCGGTCATTCCAGACAACGGGCGAACTCTGGCCCGGCAACGGAAGCGTCACCGACCAGGCCACCCCGGCGCCGGAATGACCGTCCCAGGCGGCGGGAACGTTGGTCGCCATGGCCACCCCGTCGCCCCCCGGTCCGCGGAAGTACGGCCACTGCCGCTGTCGGTCCGCCGGATCGACCGCGGTCGGGGCCGGCGTGGACCGTGGCAGCGGCGTTGCGACCGATCTCGCAGCCCCGTCAGGCGCCCCCCCCTGCCGCCAGACGATGAAGAAACCCGCCCCCGCGACAACGACGATGGCCAGCAGCAAGGCATCCTGCACACGCCACGCCCGGTGCAACCACGCCGCACCACGCGTATCCGCCCGGCCCGGCTGCGGCAGTGGCGCGCTCCAGCGTGCCGCCAGCCGCAGCGCGATCAGGCCTGCCATGGCCGATCCCAGCAATACCCAACGGCCCGTCTCCATCAACCGCTGGCGCCGCAGAAACGTGGTCCGCACCTCCGCATCCGCGGAACGGATGCGCGCCTTGACCGGATCGCTGACGGGGTTCTGCTTGAGGTCACGCTTGAGTTCGGTGATCGCCGGCGGATCGAGTACGGAGGCCGGCCCGCCATCTCGCCCGGCCGATGCCAGCACGACAACCGCAACGATCGCCGTGACACCGGCCGCCACGGCCGTCGCCGCCGCGACCCGGGCCCACCATCTTAATGCGCCTTGCAGCTGTGCCTGTACGAGTCGTGCCATGCCGTCACTCCCGGGAAACAGGGTTCAGGGTTCGGGGTTCAGGAAAGACCGTTCCGACCTGAACCCCGAACCCTGAACCCTTTCCCATCTCACCTGAACTGGTATTCCGCTTTTCGACCCTGCTCACGGTCGCGCTTCCTTCCCCGCCCCCTGCCCGAGTTTCCCCTGGCGCACCCATTCGCGCGGACAGCACATGAAACACCGGCCGCAGGAAAAACACGCCGCATGGTCCGCCACGTAATCCGGCTGCGGCCGCCGCACCGAAAGCCGGATGAGCAGGCCGGCCGCCACCAACCCGAGATAGGCGCCCAGCAGTCCGCCGCCTGTGCGAAACGACCGGCGTATGCCATCGGCCTCGCGCACCGCCGCATCGACGCGCCCCCCGGCATTGCGGAAGGTTGTGGCTTCCAGCGACGGCACGCCGGTGGACGTCAGCGCCTCCGCCAGCCGCACCTGCGCATGAACGCGGGCCAGCGCGGGGCTGAGCCTCATCCCCAGCCACCCTCCGCCCGCCACCAGCAGCGGGCACAGCACCAGCATCAGACCCAGCCGCAAGCGGCCCGTGCGCCGATCGCGCACCACGGCTTCGGGAACCGGCTTTTCGATCGCATCGAACGGGCAGACTTCCTCGCAGAGCCGGCAGTGAATGCACTCGTCCGGCGTGATCGTCACGTGCCGCCGGGAGAGGCGCGACAGCCATCCGAACAGTGCGCCGAGCGGACACATAAACCGGCAGTACGGGCGCCCGATGAACACGGAGGCGAACAGGAACAACGCGCCCAGCAGGATGAGGTCACGGGAGCCGCTCAGCCGGAAGATGCCGACGAACGGATCGAACCGGCAGATCAGGAAGGCGCTGCCCGTCGCGGCGAACAGCACCGAGAGTCCCAGATAGACGTGCGGCAGCAGCCCGAGGACAGCCGCAAGCCAACGGGGCAGCCGCACCGGGTACAGCAGCACCAGATCCTGAAGCGCGCCATGCGGGCACACCGCCGCGCAGTAGGTCCGCCCGAACAACGCCGTCATGACCAGCGGCACAATCAGGATCGCCACGACCGTCGCCGGCACGGCGAAACGCGGATCGGCCAGGCCGAGCGCCACATTCTGAATCGCGCCGATGGGACATACGCAGCCCTTGCGCCAGAATCCGAACCACGCGATCGCGATGAGGCTCACCACGAAGACCCCCGCCCGCGAACGGCGTTTCAAGGCCAGCCATGTGGCCGCCGCCAGCAGGCCCGCCAGCGCCGCGGCGTCAAACCATTCGCGCCAGGCGGCCAGGGGCGGCGTCTGGTACGTCACCGGCATCACGTAGCCGGGTTGGAAGTCCGGAGGAGGAAAGCGCTCCACGCCCCAGCCGATGAGCGCCGTGCCCAGCAGAAACACCGCGCACAACAGCCAACGCCACCCTCCCCAGGGTAGGGCGTGGGCCTCCGGCCCCGCCGCGACACAGCACCGCGACCGGCACGTGCCACGTCCGGCGCGGCGAGGACGCCGCGACCCTACCTGTGTTTCCCACCTGACACTTCCCACCTCACACCTCCCACCCACCGCGTCCGCCCGACACCCGAAACCTGAACACCGAACACCTGTTCTCACCCCTTCATCAAATATGGCCGCTCCGCCGGCACCCGCCGGAACGCACCGGAGGGGCACGCCGCGGCAATGGAGCATTCGTTGCAGTTCACACACCGGTCGTGCCGCACCTGCAGGTGCAACGACCCGTTCCCGAACATCGTACACCCCTTGACGCATTTGGCGCAGCCGATGCACAGCGGTTCGTTGATGGTGTATTCGTAGTACGGATCCTCCACGAACTTGCGCTTGATGGCGCCCAGTGGACAGAGCTGGTTCTCCGCAGCCGTCGTCAGCGCATTGGGCTGCGGCTCGAAGAAACCCGTACAGAGTTCACAGTACCCGCACATCTTGAAGGCATGCACGCATTTCACGGCGGACAGGCTGAGCACGCAGTTGGTGGCGCACCGGCCGCATTGCACGCATTTGGCCGGATCGAGTTGCCAGACCGTGCGGGCCGTGGCCCGGCGTCGCGCCAGGAGCGCCCCGACCCCGCCCAGCACGGCCAGGGCGACCCAACGCAAGGCGTCCTTCAAAAAATCCCGGCGTGTGCCCGCACGCACCGTATCAGCGCTGCTCTTTGTGTTCATACACCCTCACTTTCCCGCCGTCCGGCATCGCAACCAGGATCCGCCCTCGCCCATCCACAGCCACGGGACACGGTTCAGGTCCCTGCCTGCCATCGCCCGGCCCGCCGCCCAAGGCGTCCGTCCCCAGAATCACGCCGGTGAACCGGCCCGCGGCATCGTACGTCTTCACGCGCCGCAGCCCCTTCTCGCTCGTCACGAAAGAACCGTCGGGCAGCACGGCAAAATGCGCCGGGTTGCAGCAGCCGCAGAATCCCTCGACGGCCATGGATGCCTTGCCCCAGGCGAGTTCAAATTCGCCATCGACGGTGTAGGCCTCGATACGATGCCTGCCCGGATTGACCACGCGCAACAGGCCGTCCGGCGCCATCGCCACATCGAAATGAGGGCTGGGGATTGTAAAACCGTCGCCGCCGCGTTCGCCCCCGCCCCGCCCGACAACCTTCTCCACTCCGCCCGTGGCATTGCAGAAGTACACCACGCGAGCGCCGGCATCGGCCACGTAAAGCCGGTCTCCCGCCACGGCGACCGAGGTGATGACGGCGTTGGACGCATAGACCGGCGTGCGCCATAGCAGACGGCCGTCAACGGTCCAGTGCGTGACCTGTCCACCCGTTCCCGCCCAGACGCCGTCGGGGGTGAACACCAATCCGCGCACATCGGCGTTCACGGCCCACGTGGCGGACGGCAGCCCGTTCGTGCCCAAGATGACGACCCGCCCGTCGCACGCCGCTGCCAGTTGCCCGGCCGGCCCGGCGGCCAACGCATCGATGACCGCGAGACCGGTATCGAATTCGCCTGCCAGCCGCACCGGCGACTGCAGCACGCAGGCCGATCGCGTCTCGCGGCTGTTGATCCGATATTGAAACGAGGCGGCCAAAGGATCGGGCTGAGCCTTGATTCTGAGGGTATTCCACACAATCAGGCCCGTGCCGGCCAGCAATACCGCCACCACAACGACGGCAAAAACTCGTGAATCGGTTACGCTCATCGATCCTTCCTTGACTGCGAGACACGCGGAGGCAATCCAATTAGGAGGGCGCGCATGTTGCGCGCCGCGGACGGCGACACGCCGTCCCTCCCATCAAACAGAATTCCCATTCTCATGTTCGACCCTCTCGCGTCTCGGCCTGCCTCCCACCTACCACCTCCCACCTCCCATCTCCCACCTTTTCAACCGCCTCTACCGCCCACTCATATCCAGACACGTCAGGGTGGTCAGATCGCGCACGATGAGCCGATCCCCGGCCACCGCCATGGGGCCCCAGGCGTCGTGCCCGTGCAGCACCTGCGCCTCGGCCATTCGCTCGAACCCCGCCGGCGCGGCCCGCACCATGGTCAAGCGACCCGCATCGTTCATCACAAGCAAACGGTCGCCCGCCACCACATAAGGTCCGATCCCGTACCGGTTCTCCGCGCCGCTGGTCCAACGCAACCGCCCATCCAGGTCAAGGCACACCAGTTCTCCGCCCGGCCGGACTCCGTAAACGTGACCATTGTAGCGAATCGGCGTCTGCTGGTCAGCCCCGAACGCCGCGGCGGGAAACCGCGAAACCACGCGCGCGGCCCATCCGGTGGAGCCGCCTTGTACCTCCATCAGCACGGCGCCGGCGTTGTAGCCGCCCGCCAGCAGCAATCGGTCGGGTCCGACGACGACCGGCGTCGGGATGTTGGCAATGCTGATCTTCCATTCGCCCGAAGTCCACAGAACCGTGCCATCCTCGGGCGATACCGCCACCACCCCGTCGCTCGCGCAGTACACATACTGGCGCCGCCCGCCGAGCACGACCGGCATGATCGAAGAGTGCGTCATCTTCCACCCGCGCGGATTGGGCGTGGTCCAGGTCACCGTCCCCGTCATCCCGTCGACCGCCAGCAGGAGCACGGTCCCGCCGGGCGCCAGGATGACGCGGCCGCCATCAATGAGCGGACACTGCCCCGCATACCAGGGCGGCACCGTCGTGCCGTATTCGCGGACGAGGTCGAGTCCCCAGCGCCGCTCGCCGGTGACCGGATCGAGGGCGGTCACGTGGCACTTGGGGCCCAGCGCGACCAGCAGGCCGTTGGTCACGGCCGGCACCGTGCGGGACATCCCGTGATTGCGTTTGATATCCACCGGATAGGAATAGCGCCAGATGTCGCGGGCATCGTCCAGCGACAGGCAGCGCACCACATCCCGGTGACGGTCGCGATCATAGTCCATCAGGTAGACGCGGCCCTGCCACACGGCAGCACCGGCATGGCCTTCGCCCACGGGAATGCTCCAGACCACGCGCGGGCCCGCCGCGGGCCAATTCGTGGCCCAACCGGCCCCTTCGCTTGCCACGCCGTCGCGCCCCGGCCCCCGGAACTGGGGCCAACTGCCCGGCAACCCGGAAGGCTGCCCCTCGCCCTGCGTCAGTTCACCGCGCACCACCGCCACGATACCGGTGCCCGATGCCATCATGGAACCGTCTGTTCCCGGCATCCGCGGGTCCACCACCGGCACGGCTGCCACGCGCAACCACCAGGCAATGGCCACCCACCCCGCCAGCGCGGCGCCGGCGGGGATCAGAAAGGCGACAATCGTCCGTTTTTTCATCATGGAGGCAAGGCAAGATACCGAATCAGGAAGCGGGATGGAAGCGCACATCCTCCCGTCATCAGGGCAAAACGGTCCTTGCCGGTTCCGCGCCACTGTTGCATGGTTCCGGCGGACGAGATCGCCGGATTTCCTACAGTCTACAGCCTACAGTCTCGGCGGCCCTATGGGACGCCAGCGAAGCAGGGAACAACATGACAACACCGTCAACAATCTGGGCGCCCGACGCACCTCTTCCGAGAATTGCCGAACTCCCGCTGCCTGAGCGGGTCTCGCACATCGTCCTCCACCGGGGCGATGACGCGTACCGCTTCCTGCATGAGAGCGCGATCGCCAGGCACCACGGCCGGTGGTTCGTGGCGTGGAATAACTCGCCCGCCGCCGAGAGCGAGCCGGGAACCGTCGTGCGCTGGATCGCCTCGGACAACAACTTCGCCAATTGGACCCCTCCCGCGACGCTCGCCCCCCCACTTCGTCATGAATCCACCATCTGGGAAAGCTGCCAACTGCTGGCCACTGAAGACGGCTTGTGGGCCTTCGTGGGGCAGGTGCATTGCCAGCCGCGACAACCGGCCGAAAGCGGCGGGCGCATGGTCATCTTCCGCCTCGACGAAGCCGCCCGGCAATGGCGGGAGGAGGGCACCGCGGAAGGCTTCCATCCCCTGAACCGCCCGCAGCGTACCGCGGCGGGGCACTGGGTCATGGGCGGCCAGTTCAACCTGACCCAACCGCGCGTGGCGATCAGTCATGGGGACAATCTCGCCCGCTGGAAGGTCGTCGACATTCCTTCCCGGCCGGAGGACAAGGTCAACTATGCCGAAACGGCGCTGAACGTGACCGATGATCTCCTGAGGGCCTACGTGCGCACGGAAAAGGGATTCGTGTATCTGTCGGAAAGTCGCGATGATGGGCACAGTTGGGACCCGCTGCGTGAAAGCAACCTGCCCGCCAGTTCCTCCAAGATGTGCGCGGGAACGCTGTCCACGGGGCAGCACTACCTGGCCTTCAACATGCTCCCTCAAGAGGCCGGCGTATGGGGGCGGGATGTGCTCGTCGTGGCGGTGAGTGCGCCCGGCGAGGTCCACTTCCGCAAAATCGTCCCGATTCGGAACGGCCGGTCGCCCGAGGCGCGCGTCGCGGGTTTCTGCAAGGGCCCCCAATGGTCATACCCCTCGGTCTGGGAGCATGACCACAAGGTCCACATCACCTATTCCGTGACCAAGGAAGACTGCGCCCTGTCGATCCTGCCGACCACGGAGTTTGCCACCTGATCCGCCTGGTGCGGCGCGCACCGCTACCCTCGATCGGGTCAGCTCACACGGAACACGATGGTTCGCGCCGGGGTTCTGCCTTTCTGATCCGATCGGACCAGTATTGTGGCCTCCGCTTACAATGGGCAAAGGCAATGATCCAGAGGTGGTCGGGCAGACGAACGTACACGACGACATAGGGAAAGCGATGCGTCAGATATCTTCGTGTTCCGTCGTCTCGGGCAGGCCAGCGGTCAGGCGATTGCGAAATGGCGTCTACGGACACTTCAATTTCGGCATGAAAATCCAGTCCGAGCCCCGGCGACCGCGCCTCGTAGTGCTCAACGGCCTCCCGGAGTTCGACCTCGGCCTCGTGGAGGATGGTCGTGGGCGTCATTTCCCGAACTTCGCCTTGATATCGCGGAACACGGCGGCGGCAGGCCGCCCCCTGGCCGTGCCTTCGCGCACCATCTGAACACGGCGGGCGATCTCTGATTCCTGCTCTGTCCCGAGGTCGAAATCGGACGGCTCGTCCAAGCTTAGAATCAGGTCGTGCGCCAGACTAGCCCGCTCGCTCAAGGAGAGGGCCATGACCTCCTCCCTGACTGTTTGCGCCGTTGTGCTCATGGGGAAACCATACCACTGCCGTCATCGACTTTCAATCTGTCTTTCCCGCAGAACGCCCCAAATCAGGCGTTATGTCGATTGACAAACTGAACGCGCCTACCCGGCTCCGCCGGGGGCGCGTTTAGTTTGTCAATCGACCCATGGTCGCTTCATAGACCAAGGCGCGTGGAACTGGATTGCCTGTCAGCCCACAGGCGGGGTATTATAAAAGAGATGCTGAAACCAAATCCATGGCCGGCGATCTGGTTCCTCCGGGCGGAACTGCTCGCGGAACCGGAGGTGGCGGCCCTGCCGCCCGCCCTGCGTGAAGCGACCGTGTTCGCGCGCCTGCTGGCGCGTCTGCCGATCGGACAGGTCGCGAACGAGTCGCTGGCGGGCGATTACGGCCTGGCGTTTGCCGATCCCGAGTTGCAGGCGCGCGTGGCCGCCTGGCAACGCGAACCCAGGCCATCGGCGCCGTCCCAACCCGATCCCTGGGCGAAATTGGCACAGGACTTCGTCTGCAAGGCCCAGTTCAGCCCCGCCCACACCACAGCCGACTACGAACAGGTGCTGCAGGTGGGGCTCGGCGGCTTGATCGAACGGATCGAGCGGTTTGACACAGACCCGGACAGCGACCATGGACCCGAGGCTACGGAATACCGCCGCGCGATGACAATCGCCTTGCGGGGCCTGGAAGCCTGGGCCTCCCGGTTTGCGGCATTGGGCGACAGCCCCGTCTTCATGACCTGCCGCCGCGTCCCGCACCTGCCCGCCGCCAGTTTTCATGAGGCCGTCCAAGCCCTCTGGCTGTTACACACAGCCATCGGCATCTCGGAATTGAGCGATGCCTCACTGTCGCTCGGGCGTCTCGACCAGGTCTTGTATCCCTACTACCGGCGGGACCGCGATGCCGGCGTCCCCGAAACGGCGATCGAACAGACCGTGGCGGACCTGTTCCGCAAATTGAACCGGTACGGGGATGCCGCCTGCGCCGTGAACCTGGGCGGACTGGATGCGGCGGGACACGATCAGTTGAACGACCTCAGTCGGTTAATCCTGCGCGTCGCCACAGCCTTGCAGCAACCCGCCCCCCTGCTGGCGGCGCGGATTCATCCCCAGATCAGCCAGGCCGATTTCGACCAGTTGACGACTCCGGAACTGCTCCGCAACGGACAGCCCACGTTCTATGGCGAACTGGCCTGCCGGTGCGCCCTCGAACGACGCGGCGTGTCGCCCGCTGACGCGCAAGGCTGGGCCGCCAACAGTTGCATGGGCCTGTTGATTCCGGGCCAGGAATTCAGCGACATGTGGGGCATTGTCCTCACGCTCCTGTTGCCGCTGGAACTGGCCCTCAACCACGGCCGCCCGTTCCGGGGCGACCTGCCGATTCCGCTGACCACCCGCTGCCCGGAGGCCTACACCGGCATCGATGAGGTGTTCGACGCCGTTCTGCGATACACGCGAGAACTGCTTCAACTGCTGGCGCCGCGCCATGCGCAGATCACGGCCGAGCGGGGACGAACCCTGCCCAACCCCTATCTGTCGGCCCTGCTGCGGGATTGCGCGGCACGGGGGCGGGACCGGTTGCGGGGCGGGGTCCGCCATCATACGGTCAACGTCGATGCGTTCGGACTGGTGAACGCGGCCGATGCCCTGACGGCACTGGACAGGGTGGTATTCCGGGAGCGCCGCTGGACGCTCGACGAGGTGCTCGCCGCCACGCGGGCCGACTTTGCCGGCGCCGAACCGCTGCGCCGCGCGTTGCTGGCCGCACCGAAATACGGCAATGACGACGCGGCCGCCGACATCATGGTGCAGCGCCTGGCCGAGGGATTCGCAGCGGCCGTCCAGGGCGTGGACACGGCGACCGTGACGTACATGCCGAGTTTCCATACCCTGAACGCCCATGTCGGCGCGGGCGCCCTCTATGGGGCCAGTGCCGACGGTCGACGGGCGGGCGAACCCCTGGCCAAGAACATCGGTCCCATGCCCGGCCGCAACATGAAAGGGCTCACCGCGTTGCTGCAATCGGCCGCCTCGATCCGGCAGGACGCTTTCTACGGGGGACAAGCGCTGGATGTCTCCCTGGACGCCAGCCGCATGGCACACGTTTCGGAACGCCGCGCCTTCCAGTCGGCGCTGCAAACCTATTTTGCCCAAGGCGGGCTGCAGGTGCAGGTAAACGGGGTGACGGCGCAGACCCTCCGCGAGGCGCTCGCGCAGCCGGTGGAACATGAGGATATCATCGTCCGGATTGCAGGCTACAGCGCCCGCTTCGTTGGCCTGAACCGCGGCATCCAGGAAGAAATGGTGCAGCGTTTCGAACACGGCGTGTGATGCGGGATGACCCATGACCGATGTACTGAGCTTCTTCCTGAGCGTGTGGATCAAGTTCCTCTTTCTGTTCACCCCTTTCTTCGCCCTCTCCATGTTTCTCGCCATGACCGACGGCTACTCCGAAGGCCGCCGCCGGAAGCTGGCGCTGGCGGTGACTGGGGCGGTATCCATCCTTTGCCTCGGCCTGTTTTTCGCCGGCCGCCAACTCTTTGCGCTCTTCGGCATCACGCTCGACGCGTTCCGTATCGGGGCCGGCGCTCTCCTCTTCCTGTCGTCCGTCACCCTGGTCCAGGGCCGGGCCGCCCATTCCGACCTGGGACAGGAGGGGGATATCGCGGTGGTGCCGCTGGCCATGCCCATCGTGGTGGGCCCGGCGACCACCGGCACCCTGCTGGTGCTCGGCGCGGAGTTGGACAACGTCACCTCAAAAGGCATCGGGTGCCTGGCGCTGTTGCTGGCCGTCGCCTGTCTGGGCGCCATTCTCCTGGCGGGCTCGCTCATCCAGCGGAAACTGGGCGCCCGGGGCATCGGCATCCTGAGCAAGCTCACCGGTCTGGTCCTGGCCGCCCTGGCCGCCCAGATGATCATGACCGGGATCCAGGGCTTCCTGGCAATGGCCGGCAAGTAACCGGCGCAATCCCCGCCCGTCTTCGGCGATTGATCACCGCCATGCTTATATGCTATTAACCGTTCTCTATGCGTTACGCCATTGTCTCGGATCTGCACGCCAACCTGCAGGCCTGGAATGCCGTGTTTCTGGATTTGCGCAGCAATGGCGCCGAAGGCATCCTTTGTCTCGGCGACCTGGTCGGCTACGGGCCCCATCCCGCGGAGGTGCTGCAAGCCGCGCACCGGCACGTGGACCACTTCGTTCTCGGTAATCACGACGCCGTGCTGTGCGGCAAACTCGACGATGCGCTGTTCAACGACACCGCCCGTGACCTGATCCGGTGGACCCGCTCCCGGCTGGGCCATCAGGCGACCCGCTTCCTGGGCACCCTGCCGCTGACGCTGGCCGGCGAGGGATTCCGCTGCGCGCATGGTGACTTCGATACCCCCGCCGCATTCCCCTATCTTCTCTCACCACAGGACGCGCTGGCCTCCTGGCGTCGCGTCAGCGAACCACTGCTGTTTGTGGGCCACACCCACGAACCGGCCCTTTACCTCCTCGGCCCCAGCGGCACGCCGCACGGCGTGGCACCCCAGGATTTCGAGTTGGAACCCGGTAAACGCTACCTGGTCAATGTCGGCTCCGTCGGTTCTCCGCGCGACGGCGATGCCCGCGCCTCGTATTGCCTTTACGACACCGAGCAGCGCGCCGTCTACTGGCGGCGGGTCCCGTTCGACCTGGATGCCTTCCGGGACGCCGTCAGGGCCGCCGGCATCCCGGATTCTCCGAGCTATTTCCTGCATCATGACCCGCGGCACGCCCGGCGCCCGATCCGCGACCTGCTGAACTTTTCGCCGCCCACCCTGCCGGGCCAGGCGGCGCGGGATGTCGTTGAGGTGCAGTCGATCGCCCGCCTGCGCCGGCACGTGCGCGCCTGGCAGATGGGGTTCATCCTGCTGCTCATGCTGACGTTCCTGGCAGCCACGGCAGGCGGAGTCGCCCTGTGGCGGCATCGCACCCGAGGCCTGGTGCTCACGGCCCCGGGGTTCACGCCGCTCGATGCCTCCCGGGCAACCCCCGACCAAAATCTCGTCTCCCTGCCCGCTGAACCCACCCCCGCGGGCCAGCCCGTCCCGGGCTGGCAAGTGCGGCTTGGCAACCGCCATCGCCAGGGCATTCGCGGAATGCGCCTCGCGGACGGCACCCCGGCCATTGAAATGACCTCCGCCGATGCGAATGATCTGCTGGACCTGGCCTCCCCGCTCATTGCCGTGAGGCCGGGAATGACCTTCCGCCCCGATGCCCTGTTCCGGAAGAGCACCCCATTCATCGGGTCCGTGGCCCTGGTCATAACCCTTGTGCGTGAAGTCGGGGGAAGAGAGGAACGGGTTGAGCAGTTCTATGTGAAGGAACCCAACCAAGTGAAGGCGGACGGATGGCAGCGGGCCCGTGAGTCATTCGCCATCCCGGCTGGCGGCACCGCCGTTCAACTGCATCTCCGTGGCCGCTTCCAGGGCACCGTCAGGGTCAAAGACCTGACGCTGACACGGCGGTAGTGCATTTTCAGAAGCGGATTTCAAAAGTGGAAAACCCCTGGACGGATCCCGGGGTGACCGCGACCCGCTCCACCGTGGCCGAGGGCGGACCGTGCCGACACCAGTTGACCAGGATTTCGAGGTCCGAATCCGAGCCCTCGGCCTCGATCATGACGGACCCATCCTCTTCATTCCGGACAAAACCCGTCAGGCCGGCCCGACACGCCTGGGCCTGCGCCGCCCAGCGGAATCCGACCCCCTGTACGCCCCCCTCCACCTTGATATCGACGTGTCTCTTCATGGATGGCCCGACCACCGGTGTTTGTAGCCCCGGAACGGCATCGGGTCAAGGGGCACGGTTTTTTTGTTCTGGTGACACCCGTTTCCTGAAGCTATCATCGGTCTCATATTTCGGCTGCCGGAACGCGACCGGCGGCAGAACACTGGGAAGTCCATGGCGCAGAACCGGTTTATCATCAAAGTGTCGAGCGATTACTGCAAAGGCTGCCAGCTTTGCATCACAGTGTGCCCCAAGAAAGTCCTGGGCATGTCCAAGGCCATGAACACCAAGGGGCATCGTCATGCGGACGCCTTGCGGCCGGCCGACTGCATCGGATGCCTTCAGTGCGCCGATATCTGCCCGGACGCAGCCATCGAAATCGATATCGAGGAGCGGGACTGACATGGCCAACCGTGTCATCATGGCCGGCAACGATGCCCTGGGCGAAGGCGCCATCCGCGCCGGCTGCGATGCGTATTTCGGGTATCCCATCACCCCGCAGAACGAGTTGACCGCCTACATGGCCGCCAACATGACGCGGCGCGGGCGTGTCTTCATCCAGGCCGAAAGCGAACTTGCCGCCATCAACATGGTGTTCGGCGCCGCCGCCGCCGGCAAGCGCGCCATGACCAGTTCGTCCTCGCCGGGCATCAGCCTCAAGCAGGAGGGAATCTCCTACCTCGCCGCCGCCGAATTGCCCGCGGTGATCGTCAATGTCCAGCGCGGCGGCCCGGGGCTCGGCAACATCGCCCCGGCCCAGGGGGATTACTTCCAGGCCACGCGCGGCGGCGGCCATGGTGACTATCACACCATCGTGCTCGCCCCCGATTCGGTCCAGGAGATGCACGACCTGACCTTCGAGGCGTTTGCCCTGGCCGACCGTTACCGCAGCCCGGTCCTGATCCTGACCGACGGCCGGCTCGGCCAGATGATGGAGCCGCTGAACCTGCGTGAGGGGCCCCCGCCCGTCCCACCCGCCAAGCCGTGGGCGCTGACCGGTGCGCGGGGACGGCCGGCGAACATGATCCGTTCGCTTATTCTCGAAGATGGCCAGTTGGAGTTGCACAACCTCGACCTGCAGCGCAAATTCCGGCGCATCCGGAAGGAACTGGTCGATTTCGAGGAACGCGACACCCGCGATGCCGAGGTGGTGCTCGTGGCCTACGGCACCAGCGCCCGCATTGCCAAAGGCGCCTTGCTTCAGGCGCGCTTGCAGGGCATCAAGGCGGGCCTCCTGCGGCCGATCACCCTGTGGCCGTTCCCGCACGCCCGCCTGCGGACGCTCTCCAGACGGATTCGCGGCATCGTGGTGGTGGAAATGAGCGCCGGCCAAATGATCGAAGACGTGCGCCTGGCCGTGGGCGACGCCGTTCCCGTGGATTTTGTCGGCCGCATGGCCGGCGGCTGCCCCAAGGAACGGACGATTCTCGGCGCGATCCGCCGCATGGCCGGCCGCCCCGCCCGGAGGACCCGCCGATGAACGCCACCCGGTCGCTCTACCACCGGCCCGCCTCCCTGAAGCCCACCCGCACGCATTACTGCCCGGGGTGCGGCCATGGCACCGTGCACAAACTTCTGGCGGAAGTCATGGACACGCTCGGGATTCGCGAGCGCGCCATCGGGATCGCCCCCGTGGGCTGCGCCGTGGTGGCCTACTACTACCTGGACTGCGATATCAGCGAAGCCGCCCACGGCCGCGCCCCGGCCGTGGCCACCGCGATCAAGCGCTGCCTGCCTGACCGCATCGTCTTCTCCTACCAGGGCGACGGCGATCTCGCGGCCATCGGCATGGGCGAGACCGTCCATGCCGCCAATCGCGGCGAGAACATCACCATCGTCTTCGTCAACAATACGCTCTACGGCATGACCGGCGGCCAGATGGCGCCCACCACGCTCATCGACCAGGTCACAACCACCAGCCCCTGCGGGCGCAAGGCGGCCTCCGAGGGCGCCCCCATCCGGGTCTGCGAGTTGCTCAATACCCTCGACCGCCCCTGGCATATCGAGCGCGTGGCCCTCGACGGGCCCGCCGGGATCCGCCGCACCCGCAAGGCGCTTATGGCCGCCTTCCAGGCACAAGTCGACGGCAAGGGCTACAGCTTCGTGGAGATTCTATCGCCCTGCCCCGTGCACCTGCACCTGACGCCACCGGACGCCATGCGTTTCGTGCGCGAACAAATGACGGCGGCATTCCCGGTCAAGGTCTTTCGCCAGGAAGGAAAACCCGTCGCATGATCTTGCACCGCATCCTGATGGCCGGCGCCGGCGGACAGGGCCTGGTGTTCGCGGGCAAGGTGCTCGCGAATGCGGCGTTGGACACCTTCCCGCATATCACGTTCTTCCCCTCCTACGGCGCGGAAGTCCGCGGCGGCACCTCACATTGCCAGGTCATCCTGTCTGACACCGAGATCTCCTCGCCGCTGGTTGAACGGTTCGACGTGTTGATGCTGATGAACCAGGACAGCGCCGACAGGTTTCTGCCCGCCATGGCCCGGCGGGGCCTGGCGTTGGTCAACCGTTCGCTCGCGCAGGCGGCTCCCGGACCGAGCCGACGGCTGGTGCCGGCGACCGAACAGGCCGAGGAACTCGGGGACGGCCGCGTTGCCAATCTCATCCTGCTGGGCGTGATGCTGAAGGTGCGGCCGATGGTGCCTCCCGCCTCGGTTGAGAGCGCGCTCCAGGCAATGCTCGGCGAAAAGCGCGCCGTGCTGGACTTCAACCTGGCGGCCTTTCGCGCCGGACTCGCCCTGGGCTGAAGACAGCGCCTACCGGCCGCGGGCGAGGCTGCGCACAAACGAACGCAAGTCCCGGGCGATATCCGGCTGCTTCAAACCGAAGACCAGGTTGGTCTTGATGAAATCCAGCTTGTTGCCGATATCGTAGCGCGTGCCCTCGAACCGAAGCGCATACATGGCGCGCTCCTTGACCATCGCGCGCATGGCGTCGGTCAGTTGGATTTCGTTGTTCTTGCCGCGCCCGGTCTTGTCGAGGAACTCGAAAATCTCGGGCGTCAGGATGTAACGGCTGGCGATCACCAGGTTCGAGGGCGCCTCGGCCGGCGACGGTTTCTCGACGAAGTCATCCACCCGGTACAACCCGGAATCAATCCGCCGCCCCTTGATGACGCCATAGCGGCTGACCTTCGCCCGTTCGACGGCCTCGACCGCCACCACGGGTTCCCGGTAACGGTCGAACACATCCATCAACTGGCGGATGACCGGGCGCGGCCCGTCCATGACCGTATCGCCCAGGAGCACGGCGAACGGCTCATTGCCCACGTGATCGCGCGCGCACAACACGGCATCCCCCAGCCCCTTGAGTTCCTTCTGCCAGACGAAATGGATGTTGGCCATCTCCGAAATGCGCCGGATGCCCGCCAGCTCCTTCAGCTTCCCCTTCGCAGCCAGTTCGGCCTCCAGTTCGAAACTGCGGTCGAAATGCTCCTCGATCGCCCGTTTGCCCTTGCCGATGACCATCAGGATGTCGCGGATGCCGGCGGCGACCGCCTCCTGCACCACGTACTGGATCGTCGGCGTATCCACGATCGGCAGCATCTCCTTGGGCTGCGACTTGGTCGCCGGCAGGAATCGCGTCCCGAAACCGGCGGCGGGGATAACGGCTTTACGGATCATGGCTGCATCTCCCCCGTGCTCCGCACGATGTTCGGCTTGAACACGCGAATCCCGATGGCCCCCAGGCGTTTCTCGAGTTCCTGGTACATGGCGTCACCCTTGTAGACGCCCACGATCGCGCCGCCCGATCCGGTGAACTGCGCGCTGGCGCCGGCCGAACGCGCCGTATCCACCATGAGCAGGTTGCTCGGGCTGATATTGTAGATCTTCCGCCGCAAGTCGAACCCGGCATCCAGGATCGGGCTGATCTGCTCCCGGTCGCCCTTTGACAGCAACTCACGGACCTGCCCCGTCAGGCGCGCCCATTGCTGCATGGCCTCCACGACTTCGGCATCGCCCCGCTCCCAGCGCGCACGAATGTTGTTGTGAAACACCTCGGTGCCCTCGGCCAGGTCGGCGCGGTACGCGATGTACAGCGGGGGCAGCAACTGCGGGTCGATCTCCTCGTAATGCCCGAACCCCTGGCGCTGCATGATGGCGCGGTCGAAATCCATGTAGACCACGCCTTCGTAGACCTGGCACACGCGATCCTGCAACCCGGCGGGAATGCCCAATTCGTTGTTTTCGACCGACAGGATCAGATTGGCGAGAATCGGTTTCGGAATGACCACCTGGTAGAAGGCCATCAGCGCCCGCATGCAGGCCGTGATGATCGCGCTGGACCCGGCCAGCCCCACCTGGGTCGGAATGTTGGTGCTGTACCGGATGGTGAAGTTGCGCTCATCGATCTGGATATGGTTGTCCTGGCAATGGTCAAAGAACCGTTTGACGGTCGCCTTGAGCAGGCGGATCCCGCCGTAATACCCATGGCGCCGGACATCGCGGTGCAGGTCCCGGATGCTGAGAAAACGCGAATGATCGCGGGCCGCCGGCAGAATCTCCAGTTCGGGCGTCTGGTACAGGACCACTTCCGCATGGAAATTACTGAACGCGAAGGCGATGGTCTTCCCGTAATACCCGTCGGAAGGGTTGCCGATCAAGCCGGCCCGGGGATAAGCGCGGTAGCGAATAATCATGACGCCAGACCATACGGAAGACCCGCGCAGGGCGCAACGCTATTGTGGGAGAAATCCTGACCTCTGTCCCTCAGGCATCCGGTCCCTCACGGGTCAGCAGTCCGTCCAACACCCGCCGCAACTGTTCCGGAAGATCCGCCTGCTTGTCGAGCACGGCGCGGGTCCATTGGGCAAGACAGCGCTGGACCTGGGCATCCGGCGAGGTCGCCGTGATCACCACCAGCGGGATCGTCTCGCCGCCCGGCCGATGGCGCAGCGCGTCCATGAACCGCATGCCGTCCATGTTCGGCATGAACAGATCCAGCAGGATCACGTCCGGGGTGAACTGCCCCAGCACGTCCAGGGCCTCGCACCCGTCCGCCGCGAAACACAGTTCGACGGGCTCCTTTTCGAGAATCGCCTGGAGAATGCGGCGGTCCTCCTCGCTGTCGTCCACCACGAGGATCCGCGGCCGATTGCACCGCTGCAGCACGCGTGTGAGGTCGGCCCGCGAAACCGGTTTTTGCAGCACGTCCACCGCCCCGAGCACCGTGCCCCGGCTTTCCCCGGCCACGATGCTGACAACCACCGTCGGGATGGTTGCCAGGTCATGGTCCTCCTTGAGATACCGCAGCATTCGCCATCCGTCCATGCCGGGCATGATGAGGTCGAGGGTGATCATGTCCGGGCGGATGCTCCGCGCCAATCGCAAGCCCTCCTCCCCCGACCCCGCCGGGACCACCCGGTAGCCGATATCCTCGATCATGCGCGACAGCAGCAGCCGGGCATCCTCCTCGTCGTCGACCACCAGCACCAGCCGACGCGAGGGTTCGGCATGGCGGGGCGATTCCCGTTTCGCCGCCGGGGCGTCCGGTTCGCCGGACTCGGCGGCCGGCGGCGTCAGGATGACGCTGAACCGCGAACCCTGGCCCTCCTCGCTCTCAACCTCGATCCGGTAACCCATCAGCCGGCAGAGACTCTGTGAAATCGTCAACCCAAGCCCGGTGCCCCCGAACTGGCGCCCGGTCGTGCTGTCCGCCTGGCGGAAGGCCTCAAAGATCACCTCCTGCTTGTCGCGCGCGATGCCGATACCCGTGTCGACCACGTCGATACGCGTGGCATGCCGCGTGAAGGGATCGACGCGAACACTCACGGTGACCGTCCCGTGCTCGGTGAATTTGAGCGCATTCCCGATCAGGTTGATCAACACTTGCCGCAGCTTCTCCACATCAGCCTGCAAGGCCGGCATGGCCGGCGGCACGGCCGTGATGAGGCGCACATCACTGCCCTGCAACTGCCCCTCGAATCCGGCCGCCAGGGTTTCGATCATGCGGCCCAGGTCGAGTGGCGCGACCTGCAGTTCCACCCGGCCGGACTCGATCTTGGACAAATCGAGGATCTGGTTGATCAACCCGAGCAGATGGCGGCCGTTGGCGTGAATCCTCTCGATGAAGGCCAGATTCTCGCTGCGCAGATTGGCGCCCTTGTTCTTGAGCAGCAGGGCGGCAAACCCGATCACGGAATTGAGCGGCGTTCGCAGTTCGTGGCTCATGCTGGCCAGAAACTCGCTCTTGGCCCGACTGGCCTGCTCCGCCGCGGCGGTGCGGTCCGTTACGCGCTGCTCCAGGGTTTCGTTGAGTTGCCGCAGTTCCGACTCCGCCTTACGGCGTTCGCCGATCTCGCCCTGCAACGCGGTGTTGGCCTGCCTCAGCGCGGAGTCGCGGGCCCCGATGCCGTTGAGCATCTCGTTGAAACTGTCTGTCAGTTGGCCCACTTCATCATCCGACGACTTGGCCACGTGCAGCGTATAGTTGCGATCCTGCGAAATCCGCCGGGCCGCATGCGCCAGTTCGAGGATGGGGCCGGAAATGGCCTTCTGGAAGAGGGTGGACACCATCAGCGTCATCACCAGGCTGCTGAGCAGCACCAGCAACACAATGCCGGCATAGAGCCGCAACCGCGCATGGAGGGCCCACAGGTCGCTTTCCAGGTAGATCGTGCCGATCCGCTTGCCATCCAGTTCGACCGGCAGGAACGACACCAGCCGGTTGGGTTCAAAACGCGTCCCGTCGTTCGGCACCACGAGCGGGGTGGCCACCGGCGTTCCGCCCCGGACATAGGTGGCAAACAGATGCCCTTCCCGCCCGTACAGGGCGGCGCCCACAATGTGCGAATGCACGCGCAAGCCGCGCAGGATTTCCCGGGCCGTGTCGGCATCCTGGAAGGTGATGGCCGCCGTGCTGTTGTTGGCCAGCACACCGCCCAGCGTCGCGAGATCGCGCACCATGGCCTGCCGGTACGTGAACCAATCGTAGGCGCCGAACACCGCGCACGCCAGCAGGGACGCCAGGTTGCTCACCAGCAGGATGCTGACGGTCAATTTGCGGCGCATGGGCAGCGTATTCAGCCAGCGCATCTTACGGCACTCCCCCTACCACTTGCGCCACCCGAAGCAGTTTCGCACTGAGCCGGAACCCTGCCTTTTCGGCCGCCGCCACATTGATCTCGAATTGCACGCGCCCGTTGACCGTCTTGAACGTGATCATCCCGCCCAGCCGGCCAAATGACTCGACATCGCCCACCGTCAGGATGCCCTGCCCGGCCAGCCGCCGCACGATGTCGGTGATCCGCCCCTTCTCCGAACGGCTCACAAACACCAGGTGACACCCCCGGGCCTCTTCCAGGCGCCGGAAACGCCGGACCGACAACGGCCGGCCCCGGATGCTCTCCCCGCTGATCGTCTGATCGAGAATCGTGCCGAACGGATCCTCGCCCAATACGCCGATGACCAGGGCCGTGTTGGTATCGGACACGGCGGACTCGGGCCAGTCGATGAACTGGGCGAAATTGAACAGGAAGACGGCCTTGACATCGTATTCCCGGAACGGGATCGGTTCGGCGGCCGGCGCCGCGCCGGTCGCCGCCAGCCAGCCCAGCAGCGCAGCCGCCATGGCGCGCCATGGCCGGCCGGCCCTTCGTGCGTTTGTTGTCCAGCGTGCGCTCACCCCGTCCCCCTAGAATGTGACATTGAAGCCCGCCACGGCACTGAACGTTTCCTGCGGATTCGCATCGCCCGTCACCCCGCCCAGCGCAACCTTGTGATTGCTCAGGTTGCGCGCCGTGATGAAGGTGTCGACGTGCCGCGTCACCCGGTAAAGCACATGCAGGTTGATGTCGTACGGATCCTGCAACTCGCTTTGCAGCGCACCGCCCGCCACATTCTGGGGCGTGGACCGCAACACGAGGCTGGGCGTGATAAACAGCCGCGCGGTCGGCGCCCAGGTCGCGCCCAGGCGCACATTGTGCCGCGAAATGCCGAGCAATCCGCGGGAGGCGCCTTCCTGTTCTTCCTCGAAGTTCACATAAGAGTAGGATGCCCAGGGGCTGATGTCCCCCACCTTGGCCCGTCCATACAGGTCGACGCCGTAGTTCTTGCTGCTACCGCCGTTGGCGGAATGTACCAGCACGCGTGTCGAACCATCCGGCATCGTCACGGAGGGCTCGATCACATTGGACTCCGCCCCACGATCAGCGATGAGAATCAGGTTATCCTCCTCGCCATAGTAGGCGCTGGCGCCCATATTGAGGTTGTGACGACAATAGTTGATATTGACCTCGTGCATGGACGCCTCCTCCGGCTTGAGATCCGGGTTGGAGGCGGCCAGATCCTGGCCGTTGTCGTAAGTCGCGTACCCGAAATACGGCGCCGGCGCCACATAGGCCCGCGTGAAAATGTACTTGGCCGTCAAGTCCTCGGTCAGGCTGTACACCAGCGCCGCCCGCGGGGTGATGGGCGTATCGTCAAACCGCGTGTCCTGGGTCACACGCGTGCCGAGGATGCCCTTCAAATCGGGCAGCATCTGCCAACTGCCTTCCACGTACCCGGCGTAGGTCTCGTACCGTTCGCGGACCACGCGCTGAATGGTGTGGGTTTCGCCCTTCGAGTCCATGTAAACAAAACTGCCGCCCTGGCTGACCACGTCCTGGTCTGGATCGGCGCCGCCGGGCACCGTCGATTTCGGGATGATATCGTACAACTTGGCCACTGCACCGGCCAAGAAGGAGACGTCGGGATTCACCTGGACGCGCAGGGTTTCCTCGCCGCTGAACGAGGTTCCCAGTCCATATTTGTAGTCGTCGAAGAACCAGTTCAACCCGCCGTCGGCAGCCGGCACGGGAAAGACGTACCGGGTCGAGGGATCAATCTCGTAGCGATTGTAGGTAATCGTCGAATCGAGCTTGGCTGAGTCGGTCAGCCTGAGCGTGTTCTTGCCCTCAACCACCGTGGACTGGTCGCCCCACTTCGCTTCCTCCAGGTAGCCCAACCCCGGGTTGAATCCTTCCGCGCTATTGCGTTCGGACCGGCGGTGCCACGCCTGCAGGGAGGAATCGCCCACCTGAACCCGCGCAAACACGTTCAGCCCCTGGTCCTCGCGCGCCGGGGTCTGCCCGAGCCCGGCCGGTTGAGCGGTGTCCGAGACCTCGAGATACCGTTTCCACCACGCGGGGTAGGCCCGGTCAAGCCCGGTCAGCTCGGATTCATGATACAGCACGTAACCGCTGAAACTGTCCTGCCCCTCGGGGCCGAACACGCTCCCAAACGACGCCCAGGCCTCGCGTGTGTCGTTCATGCCGCCCAGCAGCCCCGCCTCACCATGATCGGTGGCGGTCGGTCGGCGGGTAATCACATTGATGACCGCGCTGATGGCGTCCTGGCCGTACAGCGTGGAACCCGGCCCGTAAACGACCTCGATCTTCTCGGCCTGGCGGACACTGAAATCGCTTCGAAAGGGGAAGTTCTCGCTGCCGGGAGGATTGACGCGCATGCCGTTGACGAGCACCACGATCTTGTTGTTGCCGACGATCCCGCGGACCGGCACCAGGGTGCCGCTCTCCGAGAAGTAGTGCTCGATCGTCTCCATCCCGGGCAGGTCGCGCAACACGTCCTTGAGCGTGGCATATCCGCGCGCCTGGATGTCGCGCCGGTCGATGATGATCACCGTGGCCGGAGCGTCGCTGGCCTTCTCAGGCTTGCGCGACGCGGCGGTCACGGTCGCCACCTCGACCGACATCAGTTCTTCGAGCGACAGCGCCTTCAGGCGCGCCACGCTTTGGGTCACGGCATCGGCCCGTTCCGACGGCGCAGCCGCCAAATCGCCGGCCCACGGGAGCAACACGGCCGCCACGCACCAGCCGGCCGCAAGGACAACGCACCGCCCGAACGGGGACCCACACTGCAGGTTCATCCCACCCTCCCTTCATGACTACGGGACCACCCCCGGGAACCGTCCACTCAGTGCATCATGAGTCGTTCGATTGCCGCGAGCAGGACCTGTTCATCCACGATCGGCTTGGCCACATACCCGTCAAACCCTGCTGCCAGGAACTTGTCCTGGTCTCCGGACATCGCATGCGCCGTGAGCGCCACCACCGGCAGTCCTCGCAGCGCTTGATCCGCGCGGATCTCCGCCAGCACCTGCATGCCGTCCATGCCCGGCAGCGAGATATCGAGCAGCACGAGGCCGGGGCGCCGGCTGCGAAACGCGGCGAGCGCCTCCGGGCCGGTCTCATACTCGTCGATCTCGTAAAGATCCTCCAGCATGGCGCGCACAAGCAGACGGTTGTCGGGATTGTCTTCGATGACGGCCACGCAGGCGCGGACGGACGCCGCCTGACGGCGGGCTTCCAGCAGCGGGCGCACGGCATCGAACGCCTCGCTCAGGCGCTGCACATCGCCGGCCAGTCCCTCATAGCGCTGAGCCAGGGCGGACTCCTCGATCCGGGCGGCAATCTCACGCATGGCGGTGGCGCCCGTGTTGGCGCAACTCGACTTCAGGGAGTGCCCGACCCGCATCACCGCTTCCATGTTGCCGGCGGCCAGGCCGCTGCGGGCATCGTCAAGTCGCTGGGGCGTATTCTTGAGGAAAGTCCCGATCAGCTCCCTGACCAGGCTCGTCCCGCCCAGGGCGTAGAGCCGCATCAGGGCGCTTTCATCAACCAGTGCCCGCTCGCCGTTCATGCCTCATTCCCCGGCGCCGGCCATGCCCCCTTCACCATGACGGACCCCGTGCGTGCATAAGTATACCGGCGCCGCAGGCCTGTCAACTTTTACCTCAGGGTCCCTTCACGCTCAGGGCGCCGGCGGAAAGACACAGGGACGAAGCGACTCCATCCGCGCTTGCCGCGCCCCCCTCGTCTGTGTTAACAAATACAGCTTGTTTTGAGAACATCGAGAGGACCAACCATGCCGAATACGCTGTTGATAGGCGCCCAGTGGGGAGATGAGGGCAAGGGCAAGATCGTGGACTACCTGAGCCGCGATGCCGATGTGGTCGTGCGCTATCAGGGGGGCAGCAACGCCGGGCATACCATCGAGATCGGGCCTGAACGCTACGTGTTGCACCTGGTCCCCTCCGGCATCCTCTATCCGGAAAAGATGTGCGTCATCGGCAACGGGCTCGTGATCGACCCCACCGCCCTCGTCGGCGAGATCAAGGACCTGATGGCCCGGGGTATCGCCCCCCAGGGCCGCCTGCACGTCAGCGACCGCGCCCAGGTGGTGCTGCCCTTCCACAAGGCGCTGGACGCCGCCCGCGAGAAACGGGCCGACACCGGCACGAAGATCGGCACCACCCAGCGCGGCATCGGGCCCGCTTACGCGGACAAGGCCTCGCGCCGGGGTTTGCGCATGGGCGACCTGCTGGACAGCGGCGTGGCCACCACGCTGCGCGCGCGGACCGCCGAGGTCAACCGCCAGATCGTCGATCTCGGCGCCACACCCGTGGACCCCGAAACCGTGGTCCGGGAAATGACCGAAGCCGCCGCCTTCCTGCGGTCTTACATAACCGATACCGTGCCGCTGCTGTACGACGCCTGGCGTCAGGGCCGCACCATTCTGTTCGAAGGCGCACAGGGCACCATGCTCGACATCGATTTCGGCACGTATCCCTTCGTCACCTCCTCCAACCCCACCAGCGGCGGCGCCTGCGTCGGGACCGGCCTGCCGCCCCAGGCCGTCGGGCGCGTGCTGGGCGTGCTCAAGGCCTACACCACGCGCGTCGGCGAGGGCCCCTTCCCCACCGAGCTGAACGACCCCACCGGCGAGCAGCTCCGCCAGCGCGGCCGCGAGTTCGGCGCCACCACCGGCCGCCCGCGGCGGTGCGGCTGGTTCGACGCCGTCGTGGCCCGCTACTCCGCCATGGTCAACGGCGTCGACCGCTGGGCCATCACCAAGCTCGATGTCCTCGACACGTTCGAGACACTCCGCGTGTGCGTGGCCTACGAGTGCGACGGCCTCCGCTACGAAACCGTGCCGGCGTCCAGCGCCGTCCTGCAACGTTGCACGCCCGTCTACCGCGACTACCCGGGCTGGAACAGCCCGACCACCGGCATCACCCGCTTCGAGGACCTGCCCGTGCGGGCCCGGGAGTACGTGAACGCCCTGTGCGACCTGACCGGCGTGAAGCTCGGCATCCTCTCGGTCGGGCCGCAACGCGCCAGCACGTTTGTCGTGGGACTCTGACGCTCATGAGCAAGGCTGCCCCTCCTCCTGCCGCCGACCCGGCCGACCCCGGGGTTCCCGTGCACGTGGCCATCATCATGGATGGCAACGGACGCTGGGCGACGCAGCACGGCCTGCCCCGAATCAAGGGCCACGAAAAGGGGGCCGAGTCCGTGCGCGTCGCCATCCGCACCTGCCGCAAGCTCGGCATCCGGTACCTGACCCTTTATGCCTTCAGCGTCGAGAACTGGAGCCGCCCCAAGGCCGAGGTCGATGCGCTCATGAGCCTGCTGCGGAAGTTCCTCCGCGACGAGGAACATGAACTGCACGAGAACAAGGTCCGGCTGCGCGTCATCGGGCGCCTCACCGACCTGCCGGCTTCCGTCCGCGATGAACTGGCCCGCGTGATGCAGGCGACGGCCGCCTACACCGGGGGCACGCTCGTGCTGGCCCTGAGCTACGGCGGACGCACCGAGATCGCCGCCGCCGCCCGCGAGATCGCCCGCCAGGCCCGCCTCGGCACCCTCGATCCCGAGACCGTCGACGAACGCACCGTCGCCGCGCACCTGTATGCGCCGGATATCCCGGATCCCGACCTGATGATCCGGACCAGCGGCGAAATGCGGATCAGCAATTTTCTGCTCTGGCAAGTGTCGTATGCCGAGTTGTACATAACGGATGTGCTCTGGCCGGATTTCCGCGAGGAACACCTGGCGAAAGCCGTGGAGGCGTACAAGAGCCGCCAGCGCCGATTCGGAAGGGTTGGCTGAGAGGCCGCGTATGTTTTTGAAACGCCTGATGAGCGCCGTCCTGCTGCTGAGCGCCGTGGCGCTGCTGCTCTTCGTGCTGCCGGCCGTCGTGAGCATGGTCGTGCTAATGGGCGTCGCCGCGCTGGGCCTGCTGGAGTTCTACGGCATCCTGAACCGGGCGGGCATCCCCGCCTTCCGGTGGCTCGGCGTGGGGGCGGGAGTGACGCTGCTGGCCGGGAACTTCCTCGGCCTGAACGCGTCGCGCCTGCTGCCGGCGTCGCTGGCCCCCCTGGGCCCCGAGGCCCCGGCGCTCTTTCTGGCCCTGATCGTCTTCGTCGTCTGCGTCCGCCAGTTTCCCCAGGTCGACAACCCCCAGCCGCTGCCGACCATCGCCGGCACGATGATGGGCGTCATGTACGTTCCCTTCCTCCTCGCTTTCCTCCAGGCGCTGGCCTTCCGCTGGGACCCTGTCTCCTGGACGATGCCCTTCAGCCCGACGGCCCGCCTGCTGATCGTTTACCTGATCCTGGTGGTGAAGGCCTCCGACATCGGCGCCTACCTCGTGGGGAGCACATTCGGCCGCCACAAACTCTTTCCGCGCATCTCCCCGGGCAAGACCTGGGAAGGACTGGCGGGAGGCCTGGCAACCGGCGTGCTGATCAGCGTGGTGTTCTGCGCGTGGCTGCGATTGGGCGCCGCGGATGCGCACACCACCGCGGCCGGACGCCTGGTTATCAGCCCTGTCGATGCGTGGGTGCTGGGCTTCCTGCTGTCGGCCATCGGCGTCCTGGGCGACCTGGTCGAATCGCTGCTCAAACGCTCCGCCGGGATGAAGGATTCCGGAGGTATTGTGCCCGGCATGGGCGGCATCCTCGATGTCCTCGACAGCCTCCTGTTCGCGGCGCCGGTCCTGTATTTCTACCTGTGCTGGGCGACCGGTGCGAGGTAAGGGTGCGCCCGCCATGACCATGAAGAAGAAAGTCGTCATCCTCGGCAGTACCGGCTCGATCGGCGAAAACGCCCTCAAGGTGGCGGCGGCGCTGCCCGACCGCCTCGAGGTGATCGGCCTCGCGTCGCGCACGAGCTACCCTCGCCTTCTGGAACAGGCCCGCCAGTTTGGCGTCAAGCACCTCGCCGTCGCCGACCCGGAGGCCGCCGCCGCCTGCCGCGCCGCCGCGCCGCGCGGTCTCTCGGTGCTGGCCGGCGATGCCGGCGTCGAGTCGCTGGCCGCCCTGCCGGAGGCCGACATGGTCCTGTGTGCCATGGTCGGCATGGCGGGGCTCACCTCCGTCCTCGCCGCCCTGCGTCAGGGCACGGATGTGGCGCTCGCCACCAAGGAAGTGCTCGTGGCCGCCGGCGGCCTGGTCATGGACACGGCCGCCCGGCACAAGGCGCGCCTCCTTCCGGTTGACAGCGAACACAGCGCCATCTTCCAGTGCCTGGAAGGTCGCGACCCGAAAACCGTGCGGCGCCTGATCCTCACCGCCTCCGGCGGGCCGTTCGCGGGACGGCACGAAGTCGATTTCGACAAGGTCACCGCGGCCGACGCGCTCAAACACCCGCGTTGGAACATGGGCCGCAAGGTGACGGTCGACTCGGCTACCCTGATGAACAAGGGGCTTGAGGTGATCGAGGCACACTGGCTGTTCAACATCCCCTTCGACCGGATCGACGTGATCGTCCACCCGGAGAGCATCGTGCACTCGCTGGTCGAGTTCGTGGATGGCAGCGTCCTGGCGCAGCTCAGTCCGCCGGACATGCGTTTCGCCATCCAGTACGCGCTGACCTGCCCCGAACGCTTCGACACCGGCCTGGCCGCCCTCGATCTCGCGCACTTGGGTGCGCTGAGCTTCCGGGCGCCCGACCCCATTCGTTTTCCCTGCCTCGGCCTGGCGCGCCACGCCGCCGTCACGGGAGGCACGCTGCCCGCCGTCATGAATGCCGCCAACGAAATCGCGGTGGCCCGCTTCCTCGACGGCACCCTGACCTTCTCGGGCATCTGGCACACCGTGGAAGCCGTCATGGCCGCCCATACCCCGCGGCCCCGCCCGACTCTCGATCACATCATTGACGCCGACCGCTGGAGCCGGGCGGAGGCGGAACGCCAAATCGCGGAATCGTGTCCGCCCACCCGAGGAACGCCTTCATGCTGACCACCCTGTTCACCGTTGTCGTTGTCGCCCTGCTGTTCGGCCTGACTGTGTTCGTGCATGAGTTCGGGCACTTCCTGGCCGCCCGTGTCTGCGGCCTGGTGGTGGACGTGTTTTCCATCGGGTTCGGGCCCGCCGTCTGGTCACGCCGAATCCGGGGCGTGACGTACAAGATCGGCTGCCTGCCCCTCGGCGGTTACGTCGCCCTGCCGCAATTGGACCCCAGCGGCACCGCCCTGGTCCAGGGCAGTGAGACCGCCGGCAAAGCGCCGTCGGCCGACCCGCCCGGCGGCGGCACACCGGAGCCGGCGCGCCAGTTGCCGCCCGTGGCCCCGTGGAAACGCATCATCGTGTCGGCCGCCGGGGCGGTCGGCAACATCATCCTCGCCGTCATCCTCGCCTGGGCGGTGTACCTGATCGGCAAACCGGCAACCCCGTCGGAACGCAGCGCGACGGTGGGGTTTGTGGACAAGGACAGCGCAGCCTGGCAGACGGGCCTGCGAATCAAGGACGAAGTGCTGGCCGTCAACGGTGAGCCCGTCAAGAACTGGATCGATTTCCTGATCGTGTGTTCACGCTCAACCCAGGTGGTCGTCAACGCGCGCCGCGACACCACGGCCCTCACCTTCACCATCCCCACGGACCGCGGCCTGTTCGGGGAACAGACCGTTCGCGGGGTGGACGGGCGCAGCCTGTGCATGGTGCTTTCGGTGGAGCCCGGCATGAGCGCCGCGCGGGCCGGCCTGACGGGCGGCGATATCGTCGTCGGCTTCAACGGCCAGGAGATCATCAGCCGGGCCCAACTGATTGCCCTGGTGGCCGATCGCAAGGGGCAACCCACGCCGATCCGGATCAAACGCAGCGGCTCGATCGTCGAAAGCACCGTCACGCCGGACTACGATCCCGTCGGCAAACAGGTGCGCATCGGCATCCAGTTCAACATGACGGAGGTTGAGTTTGATGAGATCGCCCACCCCCGCCCCATGGATCAATTGCGATCGCACGCGACCGCCATCGTGCGCACGTTGTCGGCTCTCACCACGCCCGGCCAGGCCGGCCCCGCCTCGCGCTCCGTCGGTGGGCCGCTGGCCATCCTGATCAGTTACTACTACATCGTGAAGGCCAGCCTGATGGTCGCCGTGTGGTTCACCGGTTTTCTGAACGTCAACCTGGCCATCCTCAACCTGCTGCCCATCCCGGTGCTGGATGGCGGGCATATTCTTTTCGCCCTCTGGCAGATGATCTTCCGCCGGCCTGTGAATGCCCGCGTTGTCACCGTGGTCACAAACGCCTTCGCCATGCTGCTGATCGCCGTGTTCATCCTGCTGACGGGCCGCGACATCTGGCGATTCACACCTGCCAAGAAGTATTGGGATAAACTGCGGGGCGCCCCCCGGGAAGCCGTCATGCGGGACATAGCCACCAACGCCCCGCCGGCACGCGCCCCCGCACGCTGAGGTCACAATGAACGTGGCACCGTCAGGGCAGGTCACTACGAAACACGCGAAAGCCGCGAAACGAATGGATCATCACAATCTCTCTTTCGTGTATTTCGCGTCTTTCGTAGTTCAATTGTTCGTCTTCATAAGATGACCACCGCCTGGACCATCGCCCGTCGGCCGACCCGTCGCCTCCAGATCGGGTCCGTGGCCGTCGGTGGCGATGCGCCCATCTCGGTGCAGACGATGACCAAGACCGATACCCGCGACGTGCGGGCCACGGTCAACCAGATCCGGGAACTCGAGGCGGCCGGCTGTGACATCGTGCGACTGGCGGTCGTGGACGAAACGGCCGCCCGCGCACTGGCGGAAATCCGCCGCGAAGTCGCCGTGCCGCTCATTGCCGACATTCATTTCCAGCACAAGCTGGCCCTCATGGCCATTGACGCCGGCATGGACGGCCTGCGCATCAACCCCGGCAATATCGGCGGCGAGGACCGCGTGCGTGAAGTCGTCCGGGCCGCCGCGCCGCGCCGGATCCCGATCCGTATCGGGGTCAATGCCGGCTCGCTGGAAAAGGATCTGCTGGAAACCCACGGAGGCGCCACGGCGGCGGCGCTGGTCGAAAGCGCGCTGCGCCATGCGCGCCTGCTGGAGGATGCCGGCCACCCCTGGATCAAGATTTCCGTCAAGGCCTCGGACGTCCGCCGCACGGTGGAAGCCTACCGCCTGCTCTCACGCACGGCCGATTATCCCCTGCACCTGGGCGTCACCGAGGCCGGCACCTTGATCAACGGCACGGTCCGGTCAAGCGTCGCGCTGGGCATCCTGCTGGCGGAAGGCATCGGCGATACACTGCGCGTCTCCCTGACCGATCACCCGGCGCAGGAGGTCAAGGTGGGTCTGGAACTGCTGCGTTGCTTCGGACTGCGTCCGCCCGGACCCGGTGTGATTTCCTGCCCCACCTGCGGCCGCATCCAGATTGACGTCATCGGGCTGGCGACGCGGGTGGAGGCCGAACTGGAAAAGCACTATCGCGCCCATCCCGATGCGCCGCGGCCTGTGGTGGCCGTCATGGGCTGCGTCGTGAATGGACCTGGCGAGGCGCGCGAAGCCGACATCGCCATGGCCGGCGGCCTGGGCAAGGGGGCGTTGTACCTGAAAGGCGCTTTCGTCGCCACCGTCCCCGAAGCCGAGATCGTCGATCGCCTGATGGACCAGGTGCGCGCCTGGCAGGGCTGACAGGGCACAGAGTGTGGATTCCGCCGACTGAAGCCGATCAGCCCGGTTCATCTGCCTCCGTCCCGGACCCTGCGGTTTGCCTTTCTTCATTGCTCAACGTTCACAATCTGGCTGAGGAGCGGAGCGACGATAGCCAGAATTGTGTTCGCAGATTATCTATTCTTCCAGTAGTCAGGATCCCGGTGTTGGTGCATGACGGCCATGATGACGATCCTTCCCGGCTGCTCTCGGAACAGAACGCCAAAGGGAAAGGTCTTTGTGAGGCACCGGCGAACATCGCGCTCGACAACTGGATACAGGAGGGTGTTCAGACTGAGGCGATTGACAGCATCTTGTACCGATGCCAGGAACCTTCTCCCGAGCCCGGATTGCTGTTCCTCGTAGTATTCCGCTGCCGCGATCATCTCGGATTCGGCATCGGGATGAAATTTGACAGCCTTCATGCGAGTGAGGCGTGAGCGCGGGCAAAAACAGCATCGGCGTCGCGAAGTTTCACGGCGCCGCTATCCACCTCGGCGCAACGCCGCCGAACTTCTTTCTTCCATTTGGCGGACAATGCAGGCGCATCGGGAGCGTCAAGGCTCTCGATCAACTTCTCGGCCACAAACGCCCGTAACCCAGGGGGAAGCCCCATCGCTTCCGTCATGACTCTTTCCGCTGCAATACTCATGCTTGCATTATACCTCTTAGGACTTCGCCATCAATCAGTCTTTTGGTCACATCTGCCAACGTCACCGATCTCGCGCAGCGTACTCGCCGTCGCGAGCATTGGTTCGGCCTTTCTTCCGGATACAAGATACATAATGCATGCCCCACCTGTCGAAAAGCTCTTTTCCTTGATGGCATGGACCATTCGTGAATGCTCCGATTTGAGCCGTGTAAGCATCGCATCCAAAACAGATGGATACTCTTTTCCTAAAGCCGTCAGATAGCGATGATTCTCGGATCTGTCGAAGAAGCCGGTCCCCGTTGCGGCCAATTCCTGCCAGGCACGCAACGATGCCTGTTGCCCAGGTGTTTGGTAAGGCGGATAAATGGGACATGTCTTGTCAGAAAGATAAACGCGGATGTCGTCGAATCCGACATCAGAGAAGTCTCCAGGCAGCAAATCGCCATAGGAATTGTCGCCTTCGCCCAACAACGCTTTCCCTCGTTCATGCATCAGATAATATCCGACATCTTTGAGAATGTCTTCTATCGGGTATTCGGCCGACAAGTTTGATCGTACCAAAGATCCCGCGAGGTTGTTGGGTTCCGCACAAAAAACCAATCCGCCAGGTTTTGCGACCCGCCGCATTTCGGTGATTGCGGCTTTGGGGTTCCGCAAATGGATCAATGTTGTTTGGCAGGTTACCACATCGAATGAATTATCGGCGTAGGGTAAGGCATGTGCGTCTCCTTGCTTGAATTCAACCGTGGCACATTGTGCTTGAAAGAACTGCCGCAAATGGTCGCTACCGGCGGCCCACTTCGGGTCATCGTCAAGCGCACAAATCTTTGCGGGCTTGGCCATGAAGGAAACCAGCAGACGACTCCAGTGACATTGTCCGCATCCAACATCCAACAGAGAACTGCACTCGTCTAAGCGGAGGCGGCGAGCCATCAACTCAAGAAAGTCGTGATTCCACCAGAAATCACGATCCTCCGTGAAATACTCCTCTGAATGTCCTTTTCCCATCTTCTTGCCGCCCCTTTTTTCAAGCACACGTCAGCGGTGACCGGCGCAAAACCCGCAGCGGGTTTCGCGTACGAGTCAACCG